>JAUNBF010000052.1:0-13365 GCA_030527185.1 Planctomycetia bacterium
ATCTGCGGACAATTCTTAACGTTGGAAGTGGTTAAAATTATTGGATTTATCCTAAAATCTCTCCTAAAAACTTTCTAAAAAATTTGTTTTTTTGTCCGCAGATGACGCAGAAGATTTTACTTCCATCTCCATCCTCTGCGGAAAGTCTCCTACGCTGCCAACGGCTAACCGATGTTTTCAAAATGCCGAACGTCGTAAACAAATTCCAGAAATATCCAGTTCATTGCCTTGGAGATATTTTAGCGTAAAATGGTTTCCTTTGCCAGTGGAGCCACCCCAAATTTTGTTCGTTCTTCATAAAAAAAGCCGGAAAAGACCGGCTTGGGGAGAAATGGTTCAAAAAATGGGGAATTTAACGCTTCTCTCCTTTGCGTCGAATCAGCCAAACCAGCCCTGGAAGTCCCACGAGAACCAAAAACCACGTCGCCGGTTCCGGCACTGCCGCGTCGTTTATCTGAATCCAGTACGATCCGTCGGTAAAACCGTAATTCCAAATGCCCGCTCCACCGACCTCGGAAAAGTCGAACTGTAGGGAACTCAACCAATTTTCGCTCGTGTTGGACGCTTCCAGAAAAATAAGTTGCTCCCCTTTATAGGAAAGATAATCGTCAAAATCAAAAGCGACGGTAAACAAATCGTCTGCCGTCAGAGTCCCCACCACCTGCAATCGCTCCGTTGGATCAGTCACACGCAAAATGGAGTCTTTTTCAAACGTCAAATCGTTGGAAATACTGCCCGTTCCTGTGAGCGTCGCGTCCGTTTTTACCGTCACATTCGACTTGGTAAGAGTCCCCATCAGATTCAACGTCCCGGCAGCAACCGTGGTAGCCCCCGAATAAGTTTGCTCGCCTGTCACCGTCCACGTTCCCGTCCCGGCTTTCGTCACGGCCAGTTTTTTGCTTTTATCATCATAGTCCGATAACGTCCCGGAAAATGTCGCGTCTGTATTCGCATAGCCCGTTTCCAGCGTCAACAACGACCCTTGGCTACTCGATCCGGGACGGAACACACCGCCCGTTGTTGCGGTGGTGAGATTGCCGATTTTGTAAACCGTGTCACTCGTAGCAGGTGCCTGGAAAAAGAAATTACCGCCTTGGGAATGCAGTGTTGTTCCCGACAAATTTGTCTGGAAAATTCCCACATATCCCGCCCCATTCGTAATCTCAATCCGACCGGCAAATTCGCTCAAATCGCCCGTGAAATGCAGTTGGTGACCAATCGACGTATGTCCCTCATAAAGGAAAGTACCATTGCCCGTGACTTTCCCGGAAATGTTCGGGCGGTAACCATTTCCATAAATCGTCGTGGTGCCTGTCAGAGCAATGTCGCCGGAAAGAGTTATCCCCCCTTCCCTTGCCCGAATCGTGTTCGCTCCTGTTAGTGTTACCTTGCCTGCCCAAGTAAGAACCTTATTAGTCATGTCATTGATCAACGTTCCGTTATTCAATGTCAGCGAATTGCTCCAATTTCCGTTGGAATTGTTCAACCGCAGCGCAGCGTCATTGGAAACGGTAATTGCGGTCGCCGAACTGAGCGTCCCAATGGCGTCAGCATTTCCGATCTGCAAAACACCTCCCGAAACGGTTGTCGCACCGGTATAGGTGTTCGCTCCTGCCAGTGTCCAGTCCCCCCGTCCCACTTTCGTCACGGCCAGTATTTTGCTGGTGCCATAATTGTTGAGTGCGCCATAATACGTGGCATGCTCATTCGCATAACCGGTTTCCAAAGTCATGGAAGAAGAAACACTGCTTGTTCCTGGACGGAACTCCCCTCCCGACGTTCCCGACGAAAGGTTTCCGACTTTGTAAACGGTATCTGTTGTATCGGCCGTTTGGAGGAAGAAATTACCACCTTCGGAATGCAGCGTGGTGCCTTTCAAATCCGTTTTGAAAATTCCCACAAAACCCGTCCCGGAAGCAATCTCAATCCGACCGGTAAATCCGCTTAAATCGCCTGTAATATGCAGTTGCTGAGAGATATTATTCGTCTTATCTAAACGAAGCGTTCCCTTTCCGGTTACAGCCCCCTCGACATAGATTTTATAATTGGTATCCCCAGAAATGGAAAAAGTTGTCGTTCCGCTTACCTGATCAACAGTCCCTTTCAATCGAATATTGCTTGAACTGGCGCTAATCGTATTGTCCCCCTCCAAAGTTATGCCGCCATTCCAGATAAGTTCTTTGTTACTCATACCATTGGTCAACGTTCCATTATTTAACTTCAGCGAATTGCTCCACTCTCCGTTGGAATTGTTCACCTGCAGCGCCGCCCCACCAGTAACGGTAATCGCGGTCGTTGCACTGAGTGATCCAGCTTGGGTGGCATTTCCGATCTGCAAAACACCGCCCGAAACGGTAGTCGCACCGGTATAAGTATTGGCACCCGTCAAAATCCACGTTCCCGTCCCCGCTTTTTCCACCGCCATTATCAGATTATTGTCTGGATAATCCTGGAGAACTCCTGAAAACGTTCCACTCATGTTCGTTTCCCCCACCCGAATGGCCGTAATCTTGGTAGTGGCATTGGTTCCCGGACGAACCGTGCCGCCCCCCGTAAGCATTCCCAGCGAAAAGACATCCGAGGATTGTGACGGAGTGAAAACCATGCCACATTCAGCCGCTATATCATACGTTGCCTGATTCGCTGCCGCTTTAGGATTGAGGATGGAAATATAGTTGGAACTGCTTTGGATCGTTCCTGAAAAACCGGAAGCATTGCCGTTGAAGTGGAGTTGGCCATCGCCCGCTGCTTTATTGATGGTTCCCGATCCTGTCAACGTTCCATTGAGTTGTAAATGAGAGCCATTGATGTCGAATTTACTGGTCGTATTCGCGACGGCATGAAAAGCAGGATCAATTGCCGTTTTCTCCGCCAGCGTTGCCCTCACGACTCCGCCTTCCAACTGAATCAGATCGTAACCCTCCAGCTTGGTGTAGTCATAATCATCCCCTACTCCAACCACAAGAGTATTTTGCCCTTGAACTTGCCCGTGACAGAGAACCAGACAAAGGACGATACCTCTCCACACAATCCCTGCCGATTTAGTAAAATAGGATAAGCCGGGGGGGGGGGTAATTTGGAACATGTGCCATTTCTCCTGTGGAACGAGACTGAAGAACCTGTTTTGAGGGAAATTTTTCATCTGTTTCGGAAAGAAGAAAAATTCCCCTACTCGAAAGTTATCACCATCCATCCATTATAAACTTTAAAAAAACTTTGTCAACCAAAAAGATTTCTCCAAAACGCAATTTTTAACTTTTTCAAGAAAATAACCAAATAATAGCGGCGCAAAGAGCGGCCAAAAATCTTTCGACCCAGTGCGACCGGGAGCGACGTGGTGCTATCACATCGTTCGCAATGGTTCACGTCGCGTTGCCGACACTTGTCACGTAGTGAATAATGCTTTTCCCATCGTCGCCGTGAGTCGCGCTGCACCTGGCCGATAAACCTAATTTCAAACTGCGTTTGATTTTCCAACCTACACGGTCGGAAGAGGTATTTATACTCCATCCACTTGAGTTTTTCGGATTCACTCCACAAAGCCCCTCCCTTGGGGAGGGGTGGTAGCCGTTAGGCTACCGGGGTGGGCAGGGTGGAATAACAAAGGAGCGTTCTATCGTAATTTGCCCAATAGAGCGTCGTTCCGCCATTTCACCAACCCACCCCCCGCCCTATCGGGCGTACCCCTCCCCAAGGTAGGGGCTTTCCTTTCGTTTTCTGGAAATTCAAAGTGGAAGGAGTATATAAGTTTCACAAAGCACTAGAGTTTTTCCAGAATTGGTTTACTACTATTTTGCATTTTGGAAACATTGATTGAGAAGTTGGCAATGTAGGAAATTTTCCACAGAGGATGGAGATGGAAGTAAAATCATCTGCGTAATCTGCAGACAAAAAAAGGAAGTTGAGGAAAACGAATTTTTTGGAAAGATTTTTGGATAAATCCAGCAATTTCAACGTCAAGGCAAATCGTATTTTCCTCCCCTTCCAACGTTAATATTTATCCGCAGATTACGCAGAAGACGCAGGTATTTCCATTCTTACGTTTTTCTCAGCGGATACTGGAAACGGGGATTGTCGACAAGATAAACAAAATGGATTAGGGTGGATTTTTATTGTTAAGATGAATTTACGGGAAAAATAAAGATGGGAAAATGTTTTTTAGAAGTACTCTAGAGAGAAAAAATTGCCGAGAATCCTGCGTATTCCGCAAAATAGCTAAAATCCCTACCAAAAGACAAAATTTTTTAAAAAACGTGTTGAAAACGGTTGACGAAATGCCCGATTTATGGTTATACTAGAGGATGAAATGAACTTATTGCCAGAGAACCCTCCCCAGGCATGGCTTTTGGGGAAGGAAAATGGATTCGGGAAAAGCGGAAGCAGTGAAAATATGAAAAAAATATCCTGTTTGATTGGCGGATGGTTGGTAGGGGGATGTTTGGGAATCTTCGGGATGGTGGTTGCGCAGGACCCTTCTCCCGAACCGTCGGCGGGAAGTGTGACGACACCTGCTACGGCACCGGGAACTTCGAGAAAGGCTCCGACAACACGACGGGCATATCCCCCCCGGTTGCTCCAGCCGCATGTTTTCCGTACCATCAATCCGTATCTCGATATGATGAATCTCACCAATATCCACGATATTGAAGCGGTGGCCTCCCAGAGTGAAGAGTACGACTGGGCCAGAGCGATTTCGTTTCGATCCAAAGTTTGGTATCTGGAATTGGAGGTGAAACCGATGCGGGTGATGACGGTGGATTTGCCTGGACGGGACGGAAAACTCCAGCGACGGGCGGTGTGGTACCTCCTTTACAAAGTCCGTAATCCGGGACAGGTGTTTGTCTCCAAACCCAAAAGTCTGGATGCCGACACGACCGCACTTTTGGAAAAACTTCAGGAAGCGGGAACGCACCCTCTTCTGGACGAGCGTCACTATTACGAAATTGGCACCTCCAAGGAAGATTTACGATTCATTCCGATTTTTGAGTTGCAGACGTATGACGCTTACGTGATGGATCCTGCCACGCGCAAGGAAAAAGCGGCCAATCGTCGTTACATCGACCGCTTTTTGCCGATTGCGGTGCAGGCAGTGAAGCAGCGGGAAGATCGTGGCCGGAATATTCTGGACTCTGCCCAAATGAGCAATCGGGTTATTCGCCCCGGAGAAGAAGTCTGGGGAGTGGCGGTCTGGTCTGGGGTGAATCCGACCGTGGATCGTTTCAGCGTTTATGTCAGCGGCTTGACCAATGCCAGAAAATGGTTCCCCGATGAATCCGACCCGTCGAAAGGGGTCTATAAGTATAAAGTGTTGAAATTGAACTACTGGCGTCCCGGAGATGAAAGTCCGCTGGGTCAAAATTCCCGTTCCCTGAAAATGGGAGCACCGGGGGTACTTGACTACGAATGGATTTTCCGGTAGAATGTTACCCAATCAAGATTGAATGATAGAGGGTTTTCATTTTAGGAGTGGGTACTCATGGCTCATAAAAAAGGTCAAGGCAGCAGCCGAAACGGTCGGGATTCCAATGCCCAGCGACGTGGTGTCAAAGTGTATGCCGGACAGGAAGTTAAGGCTGGCAACATCATCATTCGTCAGGTTGGCAACAAATTCCATCCCGGCAAAGAAGTCGGACAGGGAAATGATTATACATTGTTCGCGTTGAAAGATGGTTTTGTTCGATTTGACCGTAATGGTCGTCGGGTAAACGTGGTGCCGAGTCGCGAAGAAGCGGTGGCGGCTCAATAATTTTTCATCTTTGCGAATCTCCTTCGCGGAATCGTTTTTTAAAGTGCGGTAGTGGACAGAATCCCCCATTTCCACGTTCCATTGCCGTGCTTTTTTATTTCTTGAAATATCCGAAACTCCAATAGATGGAACAGGTCTGTTTCACCCTGTACGGGAAATATTTTTAAAAATTTTCTGAAATAGAGAAAAAAACACTTGCACGAGGCGGGGAAATAGCGTATATTGAAAGAAGAATCAGGTCGTGGGAACCTGAAAACGGAAAAATCTTTTTAGAAAAGAGGAGACGAACATGAACGCGGTTTTTGTAGCTCGAATGTCAAATTGGGGGGGGGGGCGAATCTAGGAAAGGGTACTTTAGGTGGCCGAAAAGGAGGTTTTACCCTTGTGGAACTCCTTGTCGTCATTGCGATTATCGGAATGCTTGTCGGTTTGTTGCTCCCGGCAGTCCAGCAGGCTCGCGAGGCGGCTCGGACGATGCAGTGCAACAATCAGTTGCGTCAGTTGGGACTGGCGTGCATGAATCACGAAAGTGCCATGCGGAAATTTCCGTCGGGGGGGTGGAATAGTCACTGGATGGGAGACCCGGACGCCGGATTCGGGGCGGCACAACCAGGTTCCTGGGCATATTCTCTTTTGCCGTATCTGGAACAAAACGCACTCTTTCAGTTGGGATCGGATGGTCGAACGGACGCGAAACCGACGGGAGATTACGCGACTCAAGCGGGTGTCTGTTTTCAAACTCCCGTGGCGGTCTTCAACTGTCCCTCGCGTCGCACGGTGAAGGCATACAAAACCGCATGGTACCCCACCAATGCCAGCCCTGCGGAGACGAACGGAAAATACGCGGCCAAAGGGGATTATGCGGCCAATCTGGGAGCCTACAATAATGATTGCAATACCGAATTCTGGCCGGGAGATATGAAGGCGGGAATCGATGCCATCAAAAACAATTCCTGGACGAAAGTGGAGCATAACGGCGTGATTTACGGATGCAGCCAGGTAACATTGGGAGAAATTCGCGATGGCACGACCAACACGTACCTCATTGGAGAAAAGTACCTCTCACCGGAGGGGTACGAAGGGTGTTTCAATACGGATCAGCCTTACTCCGACAACGAAGGGCTTTACGTCGGAATGGATCGCGACAACCAGCGCACGGCAGGATACCTCCCCTCCAACCGAAACGAAGCAGTCAGCACGTATCGGCTCCCGTATCAGGATCGTACCGGTTTTGAGGTGTCCGATTCGTACCGTTTCGGCAGTGCCCACTCCGGCGCGCTGGGCATGGCGATGTGCGACGGCTCCGTGCAACGTATTTCCTACTCCATCGACGCTGATACACATGTTCGGCTGGCATCCCGCAATGACGGTCTGTCGGTGAAATTGCCGGAATAAAGGGAATGGAACGCCTCCACCGCCTGAAGGCGGTGGGTTCCGGTGTTCAATGGATTGGCAATTTTGGCAGCATCCATTTTCTCCCAAACGGCGGCCTTGGTCTCCTCCAGCATGGCCTCCCGACGGTCAATCACCGCCATCGGAAGGATCACATCACGATACTTCCCACGCCCATACACATCGCCAGACAATCGTCCGCAATACTTCACATAAAACGGATATTGGGGTCATGTGTCTCATTGTTCCTAAAATTTATTCACACAAAAGGGGAAGTTGGTGGAGCATGTTGCGGAGCTTGATGGCAAGCCGGGGCATCGGTTCGGCAACGGTCAAGGCAACGACATCGTATTGGGCGGCGACGTCGTTGAGGATTCGGACGACCTGTTCGAGCTTCAAACCATTGGGATCGGTACCGACAGCCGCGATAATTTCGGCAGGGTCGAGAACATCCAGGTCGAAATGGATGAGTACTTTCTTCGCGCCGGTCTTTTTCAGCCATTCCAGAATGGGAGTACTGTCCCGCGCGACTTCGGCAGGGGTGAGGCTGGCAAGACCCAGTTTCTGCTGACGCTCTTTCGTACCGCCGGATTTTTCGTAGGCACGCAGCCCCACGAGGAGTGTTTTGGCGGCTTCCACTTTGCCGGGGAGCAGCCGCGTGATTTCCTCGTCCCCCATCCCGAGACAGGCGGTCAACGCCATGGCATGGTAAGCGGGATATTCGTCGCCTGGCAGGTTGATGTCGGGATGAGCGTCAATCCAGAGAATGGCGACCTCCTGGCCATATTTTTCCGCCAGATACGCGAAGGGGACAACACTCACCGAACACTCCCCGCCGAGAGTCACGATTCGGTCGGGCTGATTCTCACGCAGTAATTCCAACGCAACCTTACTCTGTTGGAGAATGACGGCACGGTCGAGTACCCCATTTTCCACCTTGCGTTCTCCAATCTCCAGAGAAACGGGAACGGTGACGGTTTTGTGGGAAGTTTCCGGTGCCAGAAGATTCAGCAACTGCGAACCGAGGTAATATCCCCGCGAAGCATCTTCCGGTAGCAGTTCCGGCAAAAGAGCCGTAATTCGTCCCCCCTGCCATTGTGGGTAAATCAAGCGGATGGTCGAGTTTGGGGAATTCATGGCGTTCTCCTTGCGTAAAGTGGTTTCCTCCGCGGTGAGAGTACTGGTGAACAGGAAAAAGAATAAGGCCAACAATCGTTTTTTCATCATATTTTCCTCCTTGAGGTTAAAATAGAATTCAATTTCAGGCTTCTCCCTGGAACCCCCCGTATGTGGAATCATGGTAACGTGGAAAACCGGCTTGCCAAGCAAAAACGGAAGGTTTCCGGGGGGAGGGGCTATTCATGCCGCAAGGCTTCAATGGGATCCATAGCGGCGGCACGGCTGGCGGGATAAAGGCCGAAAATGACGCCGATGGAGACGGAAATGAAGAATGCCAACGGAATCGACCATGGTACGAGAATGGGTGCCATGGTGGAAACGAGGGGGGGAAGTTGAGCCATAATGCTGGGGAAGTAGTGGTTCAACAGCCACCGAATCAATTCGGTAATGGGACCGCACGTCAAACCACCAAAAATGCCGGTTAAGCCACCCAGCACCGAGAGCGTCACGGTTTCCGCGAGGAATTGCCGGATGATGTCGCTTCGTTTGGCTCCCAGCGCACGGCGAATGCCGATTTCACGGGTACGTTCTGTGACCGTGGCCAGCATGATATTCATGATTCCAATTCCCCCCACGGCCAGCGAAATGGCGGCAATCAGTCCCATGAAAAGCATGAACATCATTTTCGTCGTCTGAGCCTGTTCCAGCAATTCCAGAGGTACCGCAACTGCCCAATCTTCTTTTCCCTGATGATTCTGGTTGAGGATGTGCTTGATCAGTTCGCTGGTCGGGTGGACTTCCTGGATGGAGTGTACCTGGAACGTAATCTGATTGATTTCGATCTGCGTCGTTTCGCGGGAACCACTTCGGGAGGTGGTAATTCGGTCGCCAAATTCGGACCAGAACGTCTGAATCGGAATGTAAATATCCCGGCTGTAGTCCTGCGACGAGAAGGAACCACCAATGGCTGCCGAGGCGGCTTTCGGTTTGGTAACGCCCGTCACGACGTAGATGTATCGCCCGACACGCACCGATTTTCCCAACGGATTTTCAAACGAAAAAAGCTCTTCCGCCACGTTGGCAGACAAAACGCAATAGTTTCGCTTGGTCTGGCAGTCCCGGTCGGTCAAAAAACTTCCGCGAGCCATTTGCAAACTGTTGGCATCTTTGTAGTGCGGAGTGCAACCTACCAGACGTCCGTCCACGACATGTTCCCGAAAGGTGATTCGCTGCTGGATTTCACGAATCGGAAACCCATCCTTGATGGTCGGCACCCCTTCCATGATTTTCTCAAAATCGTATCGCGTCAGGCCGTAAATCAGGATTCGGCTGTTGGCGGTCGTGTCGTCCGGCGGTTTGACAGAGCGGGCGATGATGTTGGTCGCACCGAGACTTTCAATCTGCTCTTGCGATTTGCGGCTGATTCCTTCTCCGATAGCCAAAAGCCAAATGACGCTCGAAACGCCGATGAAAATCCCCAGAATCGTCAGCAATGACCGCATGGGGTGCAGCATCAGACTCTTAAAACCAAGTTGAAATGTTCGTATCCAGGTATATAGCATGGCGATGGGAATTAGTTGGAGGGGAGTACCGGTTCGTCACTGATAATCAGTCCGTCCCGCAGGCGAATGATTCGTTTGGTCTGTCGCCCCACGTCCGGTTCGTGGGTGACGATGATGATCGTTTTGCCTGCCCGATTGAGATCTTTTAAAATCGTCAAAATCTCGTCGGTCGTTTGGGTATCCAGGTTGCCGGTTGGTTCGTCCGCAAGAATAAACGTCGGGTCGTTCACCAGACTCCGCGCAATTCCCACTCGCTGCTGCTGCCCGCCGGAAAGCTGGAAAGAACGGTGGTTCAGGCGATCCTGCAACCCCACCATTTCCGCCAGTTCCTTGCAACGCAAGCGCATGGCCGGGGTGACGTTCCCCATGTAATGAAGCGGAACTTCGATGTTTTCCAGCACCGTCAATTGTGGAATCAAGTTGTACGCCTGGAAAATGAAGCCGATTTTTTTGGCTCGGATTTCCGACAGTTCGTCGTCCGTCATTTTACTCACATCTTCCCCGTCCAGCAGAATATGCCCCGATGTCGGCGGGTCGAGGCACCCCAGGAGGTTGAGCAACGTACTTTTTCCAGAACCGCTCGCTCCCATAATCGAAAGGAAATCCCCCTGAGGAACGTCGAAAGTCACTCCACGGAGCGCTTTCACCGTTTCCCCCATGAGGAAATAATACTTCTTAATATCTTGTAAGGAAGCCGCGTGAATCATGGTAAAATTGATAATTGAAATTGATAATTGATAATTACCGTGGGCCACCACCTCCACCGGGGGGAGGACCACCCATTCCACCACCTCCCGGCGGCGGACCTCCTGCACCTCCCGGCGGCGGAGGGGCACCTTCACCACCCGGTGGCGGACCACCTTCCGGTGGGCGAGGTCTTTCTCCAGAGGGGGGAGCGGAAGGACCACCTTCTCCATCGGGACGCTGTCCACGGGGATTGCGGCGAATCATGGCCTGGCGACGCATTTCCATTTCTTCCTTCTGTGCGTCTTCCACCGTTTGGGAATCAAGCGTGGTGAACTGGCTGTCCACCGCGGGACGAATGTCGGCCGTGGCTGTCTGTCCCGGCTGCAATTCGGGAAGATCAATTAAATCTCGATGTTGAAACGCGGCTGCCAGGATTTTTTCACCCTGCTGCACGCCCGATTTGACGATGACCATTTTGTCATTGCTCGATCCAAGTTCCAATTCTCGTGCCGCCCATTTTTTCCCGGTAGGAACAATCGTGTAATACTTGCCGCCATGCTCAAAAACCGTGTGCGTGGGAATCATCAAAACGTCGTTCTGCCGTTCGACCAGAATCCGCGTGTCGGCCGTCATTCCAGGAAGAACCCCTTCTTCCGGGTCGATTTTGATCGTGACGCGGTATTCCTTGACATTCCCCATCCAGAAATTGGTCGGCTGCGGCAATTCGTTGACTTTAATCACCGTTCCGCGAATGTCTCTTCCCGCCGTCGCGTCGGTACGGACAGAGGCAGGCATTCCCGCTTTGATGTAATTGATTTTTCCTTCATGAACATCGGCGATGACCTGCAATTTGTTCGGATCGGGGAGCCGGAGGAAGGTTTGACGCTCTCGCACCATGGCACCTTCGTAAACGATGAACTCACTCCCTGCCGGGCCACGAGTCTCATTGACGTAAATCACTTTTCCATCTGCCGGAGCCAGAATCCGACAACTGGTAATCTGGTCTTCGATGTCCTTGAGCTTGTCCATGTCCAGTTTATACGCCCGTTCCTTGGCCAGTTTGTTCGCTTCCGCCGTTTTAATATCGCTGTCGTAACCGATCAGTTCTTTCTGGTGGGTATAGTCTTTCAAAACCTTGATTTCCAGCTGCGCGGCGTCCAAATCCAACTGTGCCTGTTCCAGGGCAAACTCGTCGGCATCCAGTTGCAATTTGGTGATGAATCCTTTCTGGTAGAGTTTTTTGCTATGTTCCAGGTACTCTGCCAGACGGCTCTGCTCTTCCTCCGCGGCAATTTTGGCACTTTCCAATTGCTGGAGCGAAAGGAGGTATTTTCCCTCTTCATACTCCTTTTTAGCGATGATGGCGGTTTGCAACGTATTTTCCGCGGTGGCATATTCCGCCAGACTTTTACTGCACGAAATTTCCTGCGTCACCTTGTTGTCAATCAGCGTGGAGGAATCCAAAACGGCCAGCAAATCCCCCGCCTTGACCGTGGTTCCCTCTTCGACGACCGACAGGAGCATCGTTCCCCCGGCACTGCGGACGTTGCATTTGATGTCGACGTTGCTGGAACTGCTGATGTCGCCACGGACGGTGACCTCATGGACAAACGTTCCGAAGGTCGGCTCGACCAGTTGCAGGGAAGAGTCCGTCGTCCCCTGGAAGAAGGAGGAGAACCAACCGTTGATGCCGGGAAGTTGTAGAAATCCCCAAAAAAGGAAAACGCCTCCCACCGTGAAAACCAGCCAACGTTTCCAACGGCGATTACAATATTTCTGATACAAATTCTGGATGGAAGTAAACATGAGGTGGATATGGGTAAACTGTCGGGAAGAAAAATCAGGAAACATGCCGTCTATTTCTATTAAAACGTCAATATTATATACTAATGTTGCGGAAAATACCACCAGAGGGACGGATTTTTTTATAAAAAGCCAAATTTTCTGGAAAATTTTCCCCTAAAAATCGTTATAACGGGAAAATTTGCGCCGAATCACGAAAATGAAAAGAAAAGTCGTGCCCGACCACAAGTAAAATTTGGGAAGAACTTTCCGAAAAATCTGAAAAATCGTTAAAATTCCTATTGCCAATTTCCTTTTTCAAGGGTATACTTAGGATAGTCCGCGATGTTTCTCCCATTCGTATGAAATAACAGAAGTTCATGAAAAACCCATTCCTGAAAATCCTGCTGGCAAGTCTGTTGGGAATTATCCTGACAGGATGCGCTTCCATCAATCGTTCCGCTCCTATTGCAGGTGTCCCTCATCCTGCGGAACGAATGCGGCAAATCCGTACCCTGGGAGAGAATGCCAACAAGGTTTCTCAGGCCAAGCAACAGGAATATGCTCAAACGTTATCCAAAATTGTCCACGAAGAAACCGACTCCCTGATTCGTCGTGAGGCGGTATTGGCAATTGCCCATTATCCGGGCGACGTGACGGTTCAGACTCTGAAACATGCCTCTTCCGATTCCGACCGGGATGTTCGCGAAGCGGTTTGTGCGGCGTGGGAGACGTATGGCGGCGAGATGGCCGTAAGTGAGTTGATTCAGATTCTGGCTAACGAAAGCGATTTGGATATCCGGCTCGACGCGATCGAAATGCTGGGAAAAATGAAAAACCCACAAGCGGTAGCGGCGTTGGCTGGTCCGTTGAGCGAAAATGACCCCGCCTTGCAACACTTTACCGTTCTGGCTTTGCAGAATATCACCGGGGAAGTGAAAAGCGGCCCGGAAGAGTGGCTGGCTTATTGTCAGGAACATGCCGAGCAAAATTCCCAGCATGTCGCCATAACTCCCACCTCCCCCGATACCTCTCTGAAAAAGCAAACCAGCGACTTATGATAACCATCAACCATCA
>JAUNBF010000052.1:13392-28465 GCA_030527185.1 Planctomycetia bacterium
TTATCAATTATCAATTATCAATTAAAACCCCCCTCCTGAAATACGATTTCCGAAAATGTCGAATATCCTCCGAATTACCGAACAATTTCGTTTGTTTGTGGAACAGGCGAAGTCGTTGTATGTAGAAATGGAAGCCTCTGCCATTCTGGTTTTGCTGGATGGTTCTGCGGATTGGGTACGGGTGAAGAAGGTCGTGGGAGACCCGTCTCCATTTATTGTGGCGGCGGATACGGTGGAACAGTTGAATCTGGCTGATGATCTGGGTTTCAAGACGATTGCGCTGGAGATGGCGGGGAATCCGGTTTACGACCGACTCATGCAGGCGATGTTGCGAGCCATTACGGATGATTATATCAAGCCGGGGAGCCAGATCGTGGCGTTGTACGGCGGCTTTGAGTCCGATTCGATCGATACGGTCAGTCTGATTTCGCTGAAAGAACATCTGAACCGCTTGACGAGTACCGATTTGCGATCGCTCAACACGACGGTGCCTCTGGAAACGCTGAAAACGATTGTAAATCTGGCGGTGGAGATCGGGTTGAGCGGACGTGAGGGGAAACCGGTCGGGACGTTGTTTGTGGTAGGGGACAAGCAGAAAGTGCTGGCCGAGAGCCGTCCGGCAGGATTTGATCCGGTACGTGGCTACAGTCGTTCCGAGCGCAACATCATGGATCCGCGTGTCCGGGAAGGAATCAAGGAAATTGCTCAGTTGGACGGAGCGATTATCATTTCTGCCGATGGAACCGTGGAGGCCTCGTGTCGGATTATCGATTCCCCGGCGGATAATATCACGTTGTCGAAAGGACTGGGGTCACGGCACTGGGCTGCGGCGGCTATCACCCGTTCGACGAAAGCGGTGGCGATTGCCGTGAGCGAAACGAATGGCACGGTGCGGATTTTCCAGAATGGCGAAGTGATGTTGCGAATTGAGCCGACGAATCGAAAGCCGTTTATCTGGAAAAAGTTTGAATACGAACCGCCGGAAAATTGAGGAAAGAGGAGACGCGGATGGCGAAAAAATCGACCCTGACAACGGAGGAAATGGATTCCCTTCTGGAGGACGCGGAAGAATGGTTGCCGCGGATTCCTGAAGTGGAATTTCCCGAAATGGAAGTCCCTCCAGCCACTTCTGAAAAGGGGGGAGCGACGGAGATTTCACCTGCCTTCCGCCAGCAGTTGGCGACGTTGGGAAATATCGATTTGGAAGTCCGCATCGAACTGGGACGAACCAGTATGCTGTTGCAAGATGTCACCCGCCTGAGCCGTGGTTCCGTGGTGGTGCTGGATCGGCACGTCGATGAGCCGGTACACGTTCTGATCAATGGAAAAGTGGTGGCACGCGGAAAATTGATTGTGGTGGATGGGAAATTTTCCGTCCAGTTGGTGGAATTTGTCTAAAGAGGAGCCAAAAGTTTGAATCGAAACGGGACGCGAATACTTTTTCTGCTCTTTTTTTGGAGTCTGATGGGCTGGTGTGCGTCTGCCGTTGCCCAAAATCAGCCGTTGACTCCACCGGGAGACTCTTTTTCCATTTCCGCGCAGGACGAAAAAAAAGCCGAGCAGGGAACGGAAAAAAAACAGGAACGTCCGGCTGTCCCCGGTTTTCGACAGTTGCTCTTTTCCATCGGTGTCATTACGGCACTGCTGATTGTTTTGATTCTGATTCTGAAAAAATTCCGCCCCCGCGAAGCGAAGCCGTTGTCGAAGGAGGTTTTCGAGATTCTGGGGAAGTCTCCACTGGCATTCCACCAGCAGTTGTATTATTTGCGGTGTGGGAATCGGCTCTTTATTGTGTCGATTTCCCAAAATGGCGTCGATCGGATTGGCGAGATTGAGGATTTGGCCGAAGTGGAGCGAATCACGCGGATTTGTCACGGCGAAATTTTGGGAACGCGTCCCATTTCTCTGCCACCCGTGGAAAAGCCGGCGTTGCCAGAGAAAAAGAAGCCGGAAATTCCGATTATGCCAGCCAGTTCCATGGAGTCGTTGCAGGGAAGGACGTTTGAGGAAATTTACAAACAGGTGGTGGCGAAGTAATGGACGCGCTGACGCAAATGAACCAATGGTGGGGGCCGGAAGGGGTCGGAACGTCGGTGCCGCTTGTGTTGATTTTGAGTATCCTGACGTTGGCACCTGCCATTGTAATGATGACGACCAGTTTTGTCCGCATTGCCGTGGTACTCGGAATTTTACGCCAGGGATTCGGCACTCAGGGACTCCCATCCACCCAAGTCATTACCGCATTGGCACTTTTCCTCACCTTTTTCATCATGTTTCCGGTGGGGCAGGAGATTTACAACGAATCGCTTTTGCCGTACCAAAAGGGAGAATTGGCGGCGGACGCGGCGTGGCACAATGGGGTGGAGCCGCTTCGGGAATTCATGTTGCGACAACTGGAAGAGACGGGCAACACCGACGAAATATGGCTTTTCTGGCGACATTCCCCAAATCCGCCGGAGGAATCCAAAATGGCTCAATACACCGGGGCAGATGTTCCGCTCCACGTTTTGATGCCCGCGTTTTTGCTCGGAGAGTTGAAAACGGCATTTTTAATCGGCGTTCAACTCCTTTTGCCCATGCTGATTATCGATTTACTTGTGGCCTCCATTTTGGTTTCCATGGGAATGTACATGTTACCCCCTGTGATGATTTCGTTGCCGTTGAAACTGCTGCTATTTGTCCTGGTCGATGGATGGCGGCTTGTCGTGGAGATGTTGTTGCACAGTTTTGGAACGTAAAAAAATAAATAGTAGCGGCGCAGCCGTGGACAAAAGTCTTTGGAAAGAGAGGTCTGGAGAGGAGAACTCTTTCTTTGGAAAAGTTTCCTCTCCACGACGGTTAAACTCTTGCCGGGCAAGCCGCTCTCGCCAAAGACGCAAGCGGCACTACGCCTGACACGGAGGATATTCCATTCAAATGAGCGCAGGTATGTTCGTAGAATTGGGACGGGAAGCGATTGTCCTGACATTAACGCTTGGATTTCCGGTACTTATGACGGCACTGGTGGTGGGATTTCTGGTCGGGCTGTTCCAGGCGCTGACGCAAATTCAGGAACAGACGCTGGCGTTTGTGCCGAAAGTACTGGCAGTTTTGCTGGTTTTGAGTCTGACACTTCCGTGGATGATGACGACGATGGTGGAGTACACCCGTCAATTGATCGAGAATATTCCGCATACACTGGGACGGTAGGGAGAATGGAATCGTTGTTTCCTGGAGTCACGCAGAACCTTTTCATCCTGACCCGATTGACCGGTTTGATGATGGTCGCACCGATGTTTGCGGGGAAAATGGTTCCGGTGCGGTTCCGATTTTTTCTGGCGATGGCCGTCACGTTCTTGGTGGGAAGTGCCCGATTTTCGCAGGCGACAGAGCTTCCGCAGATCGATTTTTGGCTTGCTTTGGGGGGGGAGTTGTTTTTTGGACTGACGGCAGGAACGGCGGTACTCTTTTTCTTTGAGGCTTTGCGTGTGGCTGGGAACACGATTGCCCACACCAGTGGCATTTCGTTTCCGGTGGACGCGGGGTTCTCGAACGAGGCCGCGACGCTTTTTTCCCGATTTTTCTATTTTCTGGGGATTGCGGTGATTTTTCTGACCAACGGACATCACCTGATTCTGGAAGGGATTTTGCGAAGTTTCGAGATTTACCCTCCCGGCGAAGTTTTTCTGCAACGCAACCTGTTTCGGGCGACGTGGGAGTTTTTCCTGATCGGTTTTTCACTCGGCCTCCGAATGGCACTTCCGGTCGTAACCGTTTTACTCCTTTCGCAGTTGGGGCTGGCGGTTCTGAACCGTGTTTTGCCGCAGTTGAACGTCTTTTCGCTGAGTTTCACGCTCCAGGCACTGGTCGTTTTGCTGGTACTCTCCTGGAGTTTGGGGACGGGGCTGTGGATTTTTGAGGAAGGTTTCCACGAGGCTTTCACGTTATGAGCGACTCGGCAGAAAAAGTTTTCCCGCCAACCCTGCGGCACCGTGAAAAGCGGCGAAAAGAGGGGAATGTTGCCATCAGTCGCGATTTCGTCAACGCCACGATGTTACTCGTCATGACCGGGTTGCTGTACGGTTTGGGAGAGACCTGGCTGAAAATTCCGGTGGCGGCGTGGGAAGACGCATTGAATCAGGCTCCCTGGCTGCAAATGACGCTGGAAGATTGTATGGCGGTCTGGTATCGGTGGATGGCGTTGCTTTTGGCCGGTTTTTTCCCGTTTTTACTGCTGATTCCGTTGACGATTTCGGTGGTGACACTGATTCAAACCCGATTTGGCTTCTGGAGTTCGCGTCTTTTGCCGGACTGGAAGCAGATTCATCCCGCCGAGGGGTTTCGTCGGATGATTTCGTGGAATGCCGTGCTGAATGTCTTGCAGGGTGTGGCGAAAATCGGGCTGGTTTTCTTCATTTTAATCTGGGTACTTGGAAGTCAGTTTTCCCAAATACTCCAACTTCCCATGCTGCCACTCTCCGAGGCAATTCCCGCCATGCAGCACCTGATTCTTTCGTGTGGCCTGAAAATCGCGGGTGTCCTGTTCGTGTTGGCATTGGGGGACTATGCCTGGCAATACTGGCGACACGAACAGTCGTTGCGAATGACGCTCCAGGAAATGCGTGAAGAACTCAAAATTACCGAAGGCGACCCGCAAATACGAGCCAAAATCCGACAAAAAAGGAATGATTTGGTGAATGGTTAGTGTGTGTTAAAGAAACAAAAACAAACGCTGTACAAGGAACTACGATCCTTGGAAGGGACAATTCCCTCATCCTGAGGAAAGGAATCAATACTCCTCCCAACTCTTTATTTCCAGCTTCGCGCCATGATTCCAACGGCAGACGGCCTGCAAAAAGGAGTTGGCCAGGCGGACGTTGGTCAGGAGAGGGATGTTGTAGTCGATGGCACTGCGGCGGATGTAGTAGTCGTTGGACAACTCGCTGGTGGAAAGGTTTTTCGGGATGTTGACTACCAAATCGACTTTCTGATGTTGAATCAAATCGAGCGCATTGAGCAGCAGCGACGACTGCGACGCCTCTTTTTCCGGCAGGCTCAACTTTTCATTTTTCATCTCCTCCGGCCAGCCGACCGCCTGTACCGCGACCCCCTGTTCGAGCAAATAGGCCGCGGTTCCGCGCGTGGCGTAGAGCGTGAAACCATCCTCCACCAATTGACGGCACGTCGGCAACATTTCCACTTTCGACTTCATCGGACCACTCGAAAGAAGAATCCGCTTTTGCTCCGGGAGCCGATAGCCGGTTGCCAACATTGATTTCAGAATCGCTTCGTAAAAATCTTCCCCGATACAACCGACTTCCCCCGTCGAGGCCATTTCCACTCCTAAAACCGGGTCCGCCTTGGCAAGTCGCGAAAAACTGAACTGCGGCGCCTTGATTCCGACGTAATCGAGGTCAAACGCCGACCGATTCGGCTTTTCCACTGGCAATCCCAGAATCACCCGTGTGGCCAACTCAATCAAATCAATCCGCAGCACCTTGGAAACAAAGGGAAAACTCCGGCTGGCACGCAAATTGCATTCAATCACCTTGATGTCGTTGTCGCGGGCGAGAAGCTGCATGTTGAAGGGGCCGGAAATGTCGAGCGCCTGAGCAATTTTTCGGGCAATTTTCTTGATTCGGCGAATCGTTTCCACGTAAAGTTTCTGCGGCGGAAAGACAATCGTCGCGTCGCCGGAATGGACGCCCGCAAACTCCACATGTTCCGAAATGGCATACGCTACAATTTCTCCCCGATTGGCGACCGCGTCGAACTCGATTTCCTTCGCGTCGACAATGAATTCCGAGACCACAACCGGATGTTTCTGCGAAACGTTCGCGGCCAACGTCAGAAAATGTTCCAGTTCGCTTCGGTTGGAAACGACGTTCATGGCGGCCCCGGAGAGGACGTAGCTGGGACGCACCATCAGCGGAAATCCAACCTCGTCCGCAAAGGCATAAATCTCTTCCAGGGAAGTCAACTCTTTCCATCGCGGCTGATCCACTCCCAGCGAATCACACAGCGACGAGAAAAGATGACGGTCTTCCGCGTTGTCAATCGACTCTGGCGTCGTTCCCAAAATCGGAACATGTTGCGCGTGCAACCGCATCGCCAGATTATTCGGTATTTGCCCACCTGTCGAAACGACGACACCGCGAGGAGACTCCAGTTCCGTAATATCGAGTACCGCTTCCAGCGAAAGTTCGTCGAAATAGAGCCGATCGCACATGTCGTAATCGGTGGAGACCGTTTCGGGATTGCAGTTGATCATGATTCCGCGAAAACCCTCTTTCCGCAACGTTTTCATCGCTCCGACGCAGCACCAGTCAAATTCCACCGACGAACCTATCCGGTACGCTCCACTTCCGAGTACCACCACACCACGTCGATCCCGTGGAAACTCCACGTCATGTTCCGATCCGTGGTACGTCAGGTAGAGGTAGTTCGTTTTGGCGGGAAATTCTGCCGCCAGCGTATCGATTTGTTTGACAACGGGGACGATTTTCCGCTTTTTCCGCTCCCGACGGGCAGCCAGCATCGCTTCTTCCGGGTCGATTTGGCTGTGCGTCACCAAACGCCCAATCTGGAAGTCCGAAAACCCTTTCCGTTTGGCAGTCCCCAAGAGTTCGTCCGGCACCTCCGCCAAACGCTCATACTCCTCCAATTGTCGATGGATTTGGTAGATACTTCGCAATTTTTCTAAAAACCAGGCATCGATTTTCGTCCATTCATGGAGCTGTTCCACCGAATATCCTTCGTGAAACGCCCGGGCAAGCGCAAAAATACGGCTGTCGGTCGGGTGAATCAGCGCATCTTCCAGGTTTTCCCAGGATAATTCATGATTGGCCACAAAACCGTGCATTCCCTGACCAATCATCCGCAGCCCTTTTTGCAGAGCTTCCTCAAAAGAGCGGCCGATCGCCATGACTTCGCCGACACTTTTCATGCTGCTGCCGATCTGGCGCGAGACACCCTTGAATTTCGACAAGTCCCACCGGGGAATCTTCACCACGCAATAGTCCAACGCTGGCTCAAAAAAAGCACACGTCGATTGCGTCACCGCGTTTTTCAACTCGTGCAACCCATACCCCAGCCCCAATTTCGCGGCCACAAAAGCGAGGGGATACCCCGTCGCCTTGCTTGCCAGGGCGGACGAACGCGAAAGGCGGGCGTTGACTTCAATCACGCGGTAATCTTCCGAATGCGGATCGAGAGCGTACTGGACATTGCATTCGCCCACAATTCCGATATGCCGGACAATCCGAATCGCCAGTTCCCGCAAGTGGTGGTACTCCGAATCGGTCAACGTCTGTGAAGGTGCCACGACGATACTCTCTCCCGTATGGATTCCCAACGGGTCGAAGTTTTCCATGTTGCAGACCGTAATGCAGTTGTCGTGACGGTCCCGCACCACCTCATACTCAATCTCCTTCCAACCACGAAGCGACTTTTCCACCAGAATCTGCGGACTGTAGGCCAACGCATTCGTCGCACGCTGAACCAACTCCTCCTCATCGTCGCAGAAACCACTCCCCTGCCCTCCCAACGTGTAGGCCGCGCGGACAATCACCGGATATCCGACTTCCCGTGCCGCGCGACAGGCATCTTCCACCGTCGTGACCGCTTCGCTCTGAATCGTTTTGACATCTATTTCGCTCAATTTCCGATTGAACAAATCCCGGTCTTCCGTATCCATAATGGCCTGAACCGGCGTTCCCAGAACCCGCACGCCGAACCTGTCCAGAACTCCCTGTTCATGCAAAGCCACACCGCAATTCAATGCTGTCTGGCCGCCAAACGCCAGGAGAATCCCGTCGGGCCGCTCCTTTTCCAGTACCTGCGTCACAAATTCCGGCGTCACCGGCAAAAAATAAACCGTGTCCGCCACATCCTGCGATGTCTGCACCGTGGCAATGTTGGGATTGATAAGAACCGTCTGAATCCCCTCCTCCCGCAACGCTTTCAACGCCTGCGAACCGGAATAATCGAATTCCCCCGCCTCACCTATTTTCAACGCCCCGGAACCGAGAAGCAAAACTTTGCGAATGCCATGTGTGTTCATAATTGATCATGATCCCTAACTTTTTTTATAAAAAGGTCGAACAACACGCCGGAATCTCGCGGACCGCCGGATGCTTCGGGGTGAAACTGCACCGAAAAAAACGGCTTCGTTCGGTGTCGAATCCCTTCGCAGGTGCCGTCGTTCAAGTTGCGGTAGGAGGGTTCCCACGCATCGTTGAGCCGGAGTGGATCGACCGCGTAACCATGGTTTTGAGACGTGATCCAAGTCTGGTGCGTCCCGGCCAGAATCACGGGCTGGTTGTGTCCCCGATGGCCGTAACGGAGCCGAAACGTCGTCGCTCCCGCAGCACGGGCAAGAATCTGGTTTCCCATGCAAATGCCGAAAATCGGCTTGTTTCGCTCCATCGCTTTTCGCAAAATTTCCACCGTTTCCTCCGCCCATGCCGGGTCGCCAGGTCCGTTGCTGACCATCACACCGTCGTAATCCAGCGTCGTATAGTCGAAATTCCACGGCACGCGAATCACCGTGGCTCCACGAAAAATCAGACTCCGCAGGATGTTGTTTTTGGCTCCGCAATCGACCAGAACGATCCGCGGTTTTCGCTCCGGGCGGTAATACGCACGAGCTTGAGGCAGTATTTCCTCCTCGTTTTCCAGCGAAAATTCCTCGATATGCGAACAACTGCACTGAGCAATCAGGTTTTCCTTGCCTGGATCGTAAAAATCCGGCTCTTTCCCTGCCACGATCAGTTTTCCCAACATCGTCCCCTTTTCCCGCAGCCGTTTCGTCAAAGCCCGCGTATCGATCCCCGCAATGGCCGGGACGTTCTCACGAATCAGCCACTCGGAGAGCGACTCCACCGCGTTCCAGTGGCTGTACTTTTCCGAATACTCCGAAACGACCAGCCCACGCACCCAAATCCGATCCGACTCGAAAAATTCCGCAAATCCATTCCGTTTTCGATGCGGGGGGACGCCGTAATTTCCAACAAGCGGCCACGTCATCGTTAAAATCTGGCCTGCGTAGGAGGGATCGGAAAGACTTTCCGTATAACCCGTCATGGCCGTATTGAAAACCACTTCCCCCGCCTGAGAAGTGGCCGCTCCGAAAGAATCGCCTTCAAAAATCGTGCCATCATCCAGAATCAGTCGTGCGGTAGGCATGGAAAACTCCCTGTACAAAAATTCCTTTGCAAAAGTTAAGCAACGCTTAAAGCAGCGTCACGCCTGCCGCCTCATACTCCTCCCGCATTTCATCCGGCCAGATGCCGCACGCCACTTCGCCGATGTGAGCCGCGTGGAGCATGTACATGCAGAGCCGGGATTGGCCGATTCCACCCCCCATCGTCTGGGGAAGTTGGCCTGCCAACAACATTTGGTGGAAGGGGAGTTTCGCACGCTCTTCGCAACCTCGGATTTTCAACTGCCGGCGAAGTGCCTCGGCATCGACGCGAATCCCCATCGACGACAGTTCAAACGCCGATTGCAAAACGGGATTCCAGACCAAAATATCGCCGTTGAGTCCCATTCCACCATCTTCCCGTGGCGTCGTCCAGTCGTCGTAATCCGGGGCACGTCCGTCATGGATCGAGCCATCCGGCAGTTCCCCACCAATCCCGACGACGAAAATCGCACCATATTTCCGGCACGCTTCCGTTTCCCGCTCTTTGGGCGTCTTGTCGGGATACGTTTCGTACAGTTCCTTCGTCGTGACAAACGTGATTTTCTCCGGCAAAATCGGCGTCAGGGCTGGGTGCTGCGAAACGACGAATTTTTCCGTTTCGGCAATGCAGGCGTAAATCTTTTTCACCGTTTCCCGCAACATTTCCAGCGTTCTCTCCTCCGGCAGAATCACCTTGCACCAGTCCCACTGATCGACGTAAAACGAATGGATTTCGTCCAGCGTCTCATCTTTGCGAATCGCGTTCATGTCGGTGTAAAGCCCTTCGCCCGGCTGGAAACCGTACCGTTTCAGGGCATAGCGTTTCCATTTGGCCAGCGACTGGACGACCTCCACATCGCACCCTGCCCCTTTCACACAAAACGAAACCGGCTTTTCAATTCCGTTGAGATCGTCGTTCAATCCCGTTCCGCTGCGGACAAAAAAGGGTGCGGTAACTCGTTGCAATCCAAGGTTTTGGGAAAGCTGCTCCTCAAAATGGTCCTTCACCTGCTTGATCGCCCGCTCGCAATCCCGGACACTCAGCAACGGCTTGTAACCTGTAGGAATAGTCATGATCAATCTCCTTGTAAAAATGTGAAAAAAACTTGTGGGAAAAACCGGATTGTCAAAATGTCCGTTTCCCGTAAGGCCGCGTCGTTTGGGGACGAACGCGAACGAAGTCGGACAAATCCATATCGTTCGTCGGAATTTCCCCATGTCCATTTTTCAGGCATAAAAAAACGGCACTTCCGAAAAATCTTTCCTGCGAAGATCCTTCAGAAACGCCGTTGTTTCTTGAATGCGGACTAATATACCACAAATCTCTCCCTGCGTCAATAGGCCAAGGCGGATTTTTTCATTTTTTCCTGAAATTTTTTCTGGAAGTGACCTTAAAAATCCGTTTTTCTCCCTCCTGCGTGATTTTTCTTTTTTGGCATTCCCCACCCCTGCTTCCAATGAGGGATGCCCGCAATAGCAGGGTTTGGAAGTGGAAAGTTTTTTTCCAGTGCGGAACAAGCGACCCCCCCCTGAAAGAGGGGAATTAGGGGTGGGGGATTTTGCGTTTCAGGAGCAAGATAGTGGTTCCGATCAGGAGGAGGAGCCATGAGGCGGGTTCGGGGACGGAGGGGTGGGGGTTGAGTGGGGTGAGGGAGAGGATTGCGTTGGAGTAAAGGGTAAGGGTGGACAAGTCCCAAATCAGGGTGTCCGCGTCCCCCATTCCGGCCAACGAGAGGAGGATGGAGGAGGGGTCGGTTCCTGGTTGGACGTCCAAACTGGGATTATAAGACAGAAGATCTTTCAATAAGAAGTCAAACGAATTGCCTTCAAGATTGGTGTAGAGAATCAACGAATCGGCTCCATCCACGGGTTTCACCGCCCCGAAAACGCCGGTGGATGTGAGGTCGGTTTTCAAGGTAGCGACGAGGTTGTCATCGGAAATGGTCAGGTCGTACACATTGCTGGAAACGTTTGCGGGAAGGGCACTTACGCCATTTTCGATGAGTGTATAATCCGTGTTTGAGTCTGCAAACTGAATTCCCCAAACACTGATCACCACGGTACCTTTGGAGAGGTCGGCAGTTCCTGTTTCTGAAACGGTGATTCCGCCGACCAGATTCCCACTCTCGTTTCTACTTGTAAGCACACTTCCATACGCTTGCACGAATGTGATACCGGAATTGTTCGACCCGATGGCGAGACTCCCCACATTCACCACGCCACGGTTGCTGAATTGCGTGTACCAACTGTCGTTGGAAGCATCTCCGAGTGTGAAAGCTCCTGATATATTGACAGTTCCGCCGCCTCTCACTTCAAACAAGTCATTATTTTGGACTTCACGCGCACTGAATTGAGCTTGAGCATCCGAAAGTTGGATAGGGTAATTGTTTTGAATCCGATGAGAACTGCTGAAATTTCCACGAACTGACAGGCCTCCTGAGAAAACAGTATCGCCACTGGTGGTGAGATTGCCTGATAAAGAAACGCTAGCGGTAACATCTCCTGAAACAGTAACCGTGCCGGAGGAAATAAATGCACTATCCCAATTCCCCGGTACACCGTTGGGGTCCCAATTCGCAGCCTCATCCCAATTACCATTGCTGCCGATCCAATTGTAATTTTCCCCACACGACGGAGAAATACACCACCAACTCACCAACATCACTCCGCAAAATGCCAAAAATCTCGTTCTCATGAGGTTTTTCCTTCTCCAAAATGCCGTGAAAAATTTTTCTACAACCCAACAAATAGCACATCTTTACCCATTCTACCCCCCCCCGTCGTTGTCAAGGCTTGCCTAGTCTGCATTTTGATTTTTTTGAAAATTTTTGGTAAAATTTGCGGATTACCCCCCTATTTCACTCCCCGGACAAGGTCGGGACACGTTGCGAAAAAATTTTCCCGCCCCGGTTGGAATTTCCTGAAAAGTCTGTTATCATAGAGAGGAGTGTTTGGTGGAAATGGTTGCCACCCGTGCAGTCCCTCCCTTGAAGAGGGCAACGCTAGCCGGAGAGGTGACAATTCCCCTCCCCTGGAGGCGTGCGGCTTTAGCCGTGGGGTGATTCGGAAGTGGGGACAACTTTTCATCTTGCCGTAGACCTGAGGTGCCGTGAATAGAGGGTACTGCCCGGAAATGGTGGGAACGTTTTACTACCGTTCAACCCCGCCCACCCCGTCCGCCTAACGGCGGCCACCCCTCCCATAGGTAGGGGCTTGGGGTGAGGGAATTGGATGTGGTGAGGTGGTTTCCCGTGCTGAAACACCCCGTCGGCTGCGCCGCCACCCCTCTGGAAGAGGGGAATTTAGGGTGAGAGGGTTCGGAAGTGTGGGGAATAAACACTGAGGGAACCGGCGGAGACGGAAATAGATATAATAAGGAAGATGACACATGATTACATTGGCGGATTTTCAGGAATTGATCCGAAAAATGTATTACGAAAAAGATGCTGCTCGTGGCGCGGAGGCAACGTTTCTCTGGCTCATGGAGGAAATTGGCGAGTTGGCGGCAGCTTTGCGGGAAGGGACGCGGGAAGAACTGGCACTGGAATTTGCGGATGTGCTGGCGTGGCTGGTGACGATTGCCAACGTGAAAGGAATCGACCTGACCGAAGCGGTACGTGCCAAATATGGCGACGGATGTCCCGGTTGCGGACAGTTTATCTGCGTCTGTCCCGATGAAGTGAAACCGTAAAAGAGGGAGTTGGGAATGTTGGGGCACCGTATTCTTTCCGGTCTGATGGCATGGATGATGGCTGTGGGAATGCTTTGGGGAAGTATTCCTGGCGAACGGCAGGTGGAGATTGCCTGGGGAATTCCCACGGCAGAAGGCGTTTCGCTCTGGAAACCGGGGACGACCACCTCCCTGCGAATTCGGATTTTGAGGGAGGGAGAATCTGCCGAACGTTTTACCGGAAAAATCCGACTCACGGCTCCCGATTCGGATGGAATGCCGATCGTTTCGGAAAAAACGGTGGATGCCGACTTGCCGTGCGAAGTGGAAATGCCAGTTCGGTTGGGACTTTCGACGGCTGAGTTTTCGTTGGAAATTTTTCGCGGAGAGTCGCTCTTTTTTCAACAGAAAGAAACGCTGAAAAATCCGGTCGACGCGGCCAAAAAGGTCGTTTTGGTCGTCGGTGGAGAGTCGATGGCCGGAGTGGAGCGTGCCGTGGAACAACTTCACATTCCGGGAAAAATGCGGCCTCTGGTGGCGCACGTGCCTACGGCTGCCGATTTGCCGAAAAGTCCCTACAGTTGGGAGATTGTGGAAAGTATCATCGTCCTGACCCGGCGGGAAGCGGATGTGGAAGCGTGGGATGCCGAGTCGCTTGGAAGATTGCGGCAATGGGTTCGGCAGGGTGGTTTTCTCGTCTTGAGTTTGGGGAATCAGACCGCGAAAATGGCGGCGTTGGAACCGTGGAAACCGTTTTTTCCTGGCGTGTACCAAAAACTCCTTCCCTTGCCGCAAACGACGGCACTGGAACAGTTTGCGCAAAGTACCGTTCCCGTCCCTCTCTGGGGTGTGACGGAGGAATATCGCATTCCCGTGGCACAATTTTCCGATTTGGCGAAAGACGTTCGTATTCTTGCCAGCCAGTTCGATTTGCCGATCGTGATGCAGCGTGTCTGGGATTTCGGGCGGGTGACTTGGGCAACGATGGATTTGGAACACGAATCCCTCCGGCGTTGGGGGGATGTCGGGCGTTGGACAGCCAAACTGCTGGAATATACGGATCGTTCCGCCGACTACGAAGAACGCCATGTCGCCGGAATGCACCGGGGGTATCACGATATGTCCGGGCAACTACGCAGTGCGCTGGATCAGTTCGAGGGATTGCGTGTCGTCTCGTTCTGGAACCTGACGATACTGTTTCTGATCTATCTTTTTTTGATAGGGCCTGGTTGCTATTACGCCAGTCGGCGGGGAAAATATCGTGAAATGGTCTCGTGGGGAATTTTCCTGGCAACGGTCGCGGGGGGAACGTGGCTGGTCGTCTGGCTTTCGCAGACCGATTCGTCAAAACCACGTTGGAATCGCGTTTCCGTGACCGATGTGATGGCCGATTCGGGGTATGTTCGCCAGACGCTCTGGGGAAATCTCTGGACACCTGTCACGGGTCGCTTCCATCTTGGCGTGACCCCTTCGCACGATTACCCGCAAACCCGCCTGGAGTGGTTCGGCCTTCCCGGCTCTTTTTTGGGCGGCATGAATTCCACGTTGCCAGTGACTTCCGCCTGGGGTGAGTTGGCCAATTCCTGCCGTTGGGAGGGGAATCGGCTGGAACCATTGCCGTTGGTCTCCCGCTCCACGAAGAGCCTGACCGCCACCCATTGGACAGAGCTTTCGCGGATTGCCCCGGAAAAAACGTGGAATTTCGGGCATTTGCAGGAGCGAAACGCCGTTCCTTATGGGGAAATTCACAATCCGATGGACGTGCCATTGGAACATTGCCTGCTGCTGTATGGCGGATGGGCGTACGATTTGCAGACGCTCCAGCCGGGCGAAACCCGCAAAATCGACGATGCTCTGCGACGGTACGATGTGATTTCCGTCCTGGTGGAGGCACAGTATATCGAGGAAAAATCGTTCAAAGACGAGATTCATTACCGCCGAGTACACCTCCCCTACGACCAGACGGCGACCGATTTGGAGTACATCGTCAAAACCTTGTTGTTTTACCATTCCACCGGCGGACGTTCCTATACCGGCCTGGAAAATCAGTACCAGCCGACACTGGATGGGACGCCGTTACTTGCCAGTGGGGAAGCGATTTTATTTGGTCGCGTGCTGGAAAAGCCGGAAAATCCTCGACTTTTCGCCGATTTTACGCTGGATGACCAAATTCCTGACGACCCCCGTGACCAGAATGTCCGCCTGATACGCATTTTCCTAAAAGCAAAACTTTTTTAATT
>JAUNBF010000053.1 GCA_030527185.1 Planctomycetia bacterium
CAACACAGAAAACGGTTTGAACAAAAATAATTATCAATTATCAATTATCAATTTTTTCCGCCATGACGGTGCTGTATTGTAAGTCGAGTTTCCGGCAGAGGTTGGCAACGGCCACGACGGTTCCGAAGGCGGCACGTCGGTCGGCTCGAATGATGACGGAGGCTCCGGTGGGATTGTTTTTCCACATTTGCGCTAACGTTTGTTCAATTTCCGCAAGCGAAGCGATTTTGCCCAGGAGGAAATAAACGCCGTCCGCCTGGATGTTGATAACTAATTCCTGCGGTTCGGCCAAAAGGGGGACGGCTTCCGAGGCTTTCGGTAATTGAATATCCAAAATCCGCTCGTCGTCCACAAATTGCGTGGCTACCAGGAAAAAAATCAACAATAGGAAAACCACGTCTATCAGAGGGGTGAGACTCAATCCCGAAAGTGTCTCCCCTTTGGGAATTTTAACCGACATGAGAACCTCCGTCAATGCTTTCCTTTACGCGACTGAGCATAAAATGTTTCGTATTCTGCCGGGGAAATGTGTACTTTTCCCTCCCGCGTCTCCAGGTATGAGAGAAAATTCGCCAATTTCCGATCCAGTCGCATGAAAAGTCGCAAAATCCGTCCTTCGTACCAGTGAGCCAAAATGGCTGCCGGAATTGCCACGACCAGCCCGGCACACGTCGTCACCAACGCGGTGTAAATTCCCTGCGAAAGCTGTTCCGCACGATTGACCCCGGCAACACCCGACATGGCTGCCGTTTCCATGAACGCCTGAATCATCCCGATGACCGTCCCCAGAAGTCCAATAAGCGGCGTGACCGACGCGGCCAACACCAGCCACCGAACCTTCCCGAACAACCGTCCCGCCTCGTCATCTTTGGCGGTTTGCAGGGCGGACTGCACTTCCAACATCGGACGTCCCGCTTTCCAGAGCAAAACCTGCAAAATGTTGGATGCGCTGGAGGGATACTGGCGACACAGGAGGTACAATTGCCGTGGATCCGCTCCCTGGGCAATTTTTGCGTCCAGTTGCCGAAACAGTTTGTCCGGCACAACCCAGAACGTCTGCAAGGCGAGCCATCGTTCCAGTCCCACCGCGACCACCAGAAGGGACATGAACCCGATCGGATACATCAGGATTCCTCCCTTTTGAATCAGTTCCCACAAGGAGATTTTTTCCTTTTCCGCAGGTTCGGAAGAAGCAGCGTCCTCGGCGGCTGCATTTTCCAGCCCGATTTCCGAAACGGCTGTTTCCGGTATTTCCGGGGAGGAGACTGGCTCCTGTCCCCCTACCGTCCCCCACCAAAAAAGGACGGTGCAAACCGTCAACCCTCCAAGGACCTTCCGATATTTCCTCATTTCTCTCTCCTAAAGACCTGAATAGTGGTTAGTGGTTAATGCAGTTTTTCGAGCTTTCGTTTGGCAATGCGTACTTTGTCGCTGTCGGGAAAACGTTCCAGAAGCTGGTTGAAATGCTTGATGGCCTGCTCCTTTTTGCCCAACGCCTCAAAGCAACGGGCCGTTTCATAAAGGGCATCGGCCTGGAGCGTCGGTTCCTCAAGTCCGTAAATCACCTGATAAAACGTCTTGATCGCCCCCTCATGGTCTTTGCGGGCAAACTGGATTTCTCCCAACAAAAACAACGCCTTGGAAACAAACAACGCATCGTTCAACGGCAAAATCCGATGGCAGACCTCCTCCGCCGCGTGGAGTTGGTTCTGCATGTAGGCTGCCAGTGCCTCTTTGTAAAGAATCCGGGGAAGCCCTTCCGATTCGGGGAATTTTTCCGCAAAACGTCTGGCCCACTCCACCGTTTCCTTCCACTGACGGCTGTTTTCATAAATCTGTACGATGATTTCCGTCGCGTTTTCCGCGTACGCCTTCTCCAACTCCCCACTTTCCAGGCTCCGTTTCAGGCACTCCAACGCCTGCTCCGGCTGCTCGTTGTCGAACAGGCTCATTCCCAAAACAAATTGCAATTCGGCCTCAAAACGACGAATCTCCTGTTTCTCCGCCGAGGGTAAATCGGTCGCTACGCGGATCGTATCAAGCGTCTCCTGTGCCATTTGTGCCGCGGAAACCGCCTCTTTTTCCCGGTAAAACGACCAGACCATCCGTAAAGTCGCCTGCCGACTCAATCGATCCGTCCAGTTGCCGTCGGATACTTTCGCGAAATATTCCCGGCAACGTCCCATTTCCCCCACTGCGTAATGCTCCAACCCCAGCAAATACCGCGTTTCCCGCAGATACGCACTTTCCGGGAAGGTCTGCTCCATCTCCGCCAAACGCCTTTCTGCCTCTTCCTGTTTCTTCTGGTTCAGCAACGCCTTGATCCACTGATAATACGCTCGGTCGGCATATTCCCAATCGGGCGACTCTTCCAGAAGTTGCGCAAACATCTTCTCCGCTTCGGCAAAATTTTTCTGCTGCAAAAAACAGAATCCCGTGCCGTAAAAAGCGTCGGGACGCAGTTTTTTCAACTCCGCCTTCTCCGAATGCAGAAGAACCTGCCACGCTTCCAACGCCATGTCGTAATCCGACGTTTCCATAGCGGCGACGGCTCGGACGTTGGCTCCTGTTTCGGAAAGCTGATTTTCCGGGAATTCCCTTTCCAGCCGGGTCGTGAATCCGATCGCCTCCTTCGTCTTTCCCAGACGCAGGCAACACTGGCTGGCGGCCAGAAGCGCTTCCGGCACCAACGGACTTTTCGGACAACGTTTGGCCAACAGTTCCCAGGCCTGCAAGGCACTGCGGTTTTTCTCCTGCTGCATCATGCTCTTGCCACGCAGGTAGTAAAATCGATCCCGCATGGAGGAGTCCTTAAACCGTTTCAGGGCGTTTTTCACCAACGTGTCGCATTTTTTGTAATCTTCCTGCAAAAAATAGGTATTCGCCAGGTCGTAGTAAAGAGCGTCGCCACGGGAATACTCCGCCTGCTGCCGATATTGTCGGTACGCGGCAAAAAGCGTTTTACGGCCGCGCGTCAACGCCGATTTTTGCTCCGCTTCAGGTTGTGTGAGGGCGTCCTGCACTTCGCAAACTCCCAGAATATGCCGCCATTCCAACGACTTCTCCTTTTCCACCCACGGATGAAGGAACGTGACCGCGCCGCGATAGTTCCCCTCATTCTGCATGGCATACGCACTCCACGTCACCCAAATTCCCACATACGGACTGTCGGGAAACTGTTCCAAAAGCGACTGCCAGATTTCCTGAGCTTTCCGGTATTGCTGCAACTGATACGACGCGGAAGCCATTTCATGACGCACCGCCATCTGCCATTTTTCCGAAACTTGCGAAAAACCACTCCACGATGCCAGACGCTGAGCCGTTGCCAGGGCTTGCGCGTAATCTTTCTGACGGCTGGAAATACGAATCACCTGATAGAGCGCATCGGCCGCACGGGATTCGTTTCCCGGCTTCTGCAACTGGCTGAAAAGTCGTTCGTACAGCGTCATCGCCTCTCCATAACGTTGTAAGGCAGCCAGTGTATCCGCCTTGTCGCGAATCAAAAGCGTCGGAGCTTTTTCAATAAACACCTGATCCAACAGTTCCAGACTCTTTTGCGGCTCGTTTTGTTGCAAATAGTACCGCGAAAGCTGGTGTACGGTGGCGGTTCGCAGCGAACGTTCCCGACGTGTGGTGGGGTCGTCCAGAATCGCCTGCCATAATTGGGCACAATCCTGAAGGGAATATTTTTCCGTATTCCCTGTTTCCGCCAGCAATCGTTTCATCGCCAACGCCATCTGGTACCGCGCAAAGGGAGCGTATGACGAATTCGGATACATTTCGCAGACTTTGGCAAACAAGGCTCGCGCTTCTTCCTCCTTTTTCAGCCGCAACTGCGTTTCGCCATAGCGGTAAAACAGGTTCGCCAAATCCAGCAACGTCGGGTCTTCCGTTTCCGCGTTCGTCCATGCCGAAAACGTCTCGTTCGTCAAAATTCCGGCAAAGACACCAGCCGCTTCCGCGTACCGCTTCAACTGATACAGAACGTCAGCTCGGAGACGGAGTGCCCGAAGTTCCACCGCGGTGTCGGGCTTGTTTTTCAACAGGGTATCGAGCGTGGTGAGTGCCTTTCCCGAATCCGGTTTCCGCAGATTCAGATAGACTTCCGCCAGCGTGTACAAAGCACGATTGACCAACGGATGATTCTCCGCGGAAATGACAATTTTCAACGAATGGATAGCGTCGTCGTACTTTCCCAATTGCTGGAAACAAAGCCCACAATAAAAATAGCAATCCGTTCGGTAGGTACTTTCCGAAAACTGCGAAAGAATCTGCCGAAACAATTGAATCGCCTCGGCATAGAGCGTTTTGGCATCCGCCGTCGGTTCCTGTTCTCGTTCCGCCAGTGTGTCCGCCTCCTTTTTCTTCGCCCGGGAAACGCGACGCCCTGGAATCGTCCGCGCTTTTTCAAAACAGGTCAGTCCCTCAAAATAGACCGCTTCGTCACGTGCCGGAAAATGCGGGTCGGCGGCGGCCGTCTGGAATTTTTCCCGTGCCGCGTCGTATTCCCGCAAATGGAAAAGGCAAACGCCCCAATAGTGCGTGGCATACGTTCGCTGCGAATTGGTTGGATACTTTTCCAGAAATTCCGCCCAGCCATCGCGTGCCAGTTCGTATTCGCCCGCATTGGTCAACCCCAACGCACCGTTGAAAGCCGTGTCTGCCGCCAGTTGGTCCTGTCCCATCCCCAACGTCGTCCACGCCATCAGAAAAAATATACCGATCGAATATCTCAGGATGTGTCTCATGCCATCACCTTCTCCAGACGATTGTTGTCCTTTGCTCCTACAATCATTATAACACGCATAAAGGTTTCTTTCAACCATCCAAAAACCCCTATCTAATGTATTCTATCATAGAAAAGTTATCCTGACCAAAAAACTTAAGTTAATTTTTCTAATTTTTTCCCAGCTTGACATGATTTATTCGTAACAATCCCTACAGATGTTTTTTGTGGAGCATCCCGCAAAAGTTTCCACCGAAAAAGAAAATAGTGTCAAGTTCTTCACGTAGGGCACCGAAATAAACAATAACGATTATATCAAATTTTCCAATTATAACAATAATGAGGGGTCTGTGTGCCGTTTCCTCGTTTTTTATATCCTCCCCATTTTAATATTTTGGCCAGTATTCGAGTGTCGGGGGGAAATGACCGAAGAAGAGTTTCTTGCCCGTGTGACGCAACTGGAAGGGGAGAACGCGGCCATTTTGCGCGAAATCAATGCCGAAAAGGTCGGTTATGTGGACAAAACGCTCCCCGCCTCTTCCGATTCGATTCTGTTCCAGTTTTCCGAGCGAAATCCGAATGACCCGGAGGTTCTCCGTACCGCCAACCAGACGTATAACATGGCGTGGGACGATCTTGAGGCGGAATTGGCACGGTACAAAAACTGGACGTGGAAACGGGACTCGTTCACGATTACCCCTTATGCCTGGTTTTGGCTGACTGGTGTCTGGGAGTCGAACGAGACGTTTCCGGGGGAGTATCCCCTCTACGTCCAGCCCCGTTTTGGCGACGACGAACGTTCGCACAGCTATTTTGACATGAAATCAATGCGGCTGGGTGCGATTATTACTGCCCCGGAGAGCCATGCTTTGCCGGGAGTCCAAATTTCCGGCGTTTTCGAGATCGACTTTGAGGGGAAATACATCCAGGACAACGAAACGGATATTTTACTGCGGAAAGCGTATCTGGAACTGAAAAACGACGAATTTCTCTTTCTTGCCGGGCAAACATGGGAAATCATCCACCCGCTCGTTTTGCCGATGGTCAATTGGGGTGGTGGAGCGTTTGGTGGGAATTTGGGGTATCGCCGCCCGATGCTGCGTTACGATCGTTACTGGAAGCAGGAGAATGGTCAATGGACGTTTCAGGCCGGAATTTTAAGCTCCAACACCGCCAATCTGGCTGGAACGGCCAACGGAACGTATGAGGGCAAAATGGGACGTGTCCCGGAATTTCAGTTTCGGCTGGAACGGAGTTGGGAGACGTTTGGTTTCTGGAAAAATGCCATGGTAGCGGTGGGAGGGCGGTATGCTCAGAAAGAATTCCAGACGCTGGAACACCAGTTTTCTGCCGATTCGTGGTCGATCAACCTCGATTGGCTCATCCGCTTTACCGACAAATGTTTCCTGATGGGACAATATTACTACGGCCAGGTTCTTTCCGCCAACGTCGGCGGCGTTATGCAGGACATCAACCCTCAAACGCTCGCTCCTATCCGGTGTGCGGGGGGGTGGCTTTCGCTGTCGTACGACTTTACGCCCAAGACGCACGGCAACATCGGCTACTCCATCGACGACCCGCTCAACCAGGACCTGGGCGCGAACATGCGTTCGTTCAATTCCATCGCGTTTGCCAACATCAGCTACGATTTCACCAAGTCGCTGAACATGGGAATCGAATACGCGTACTACTCCACCGGCTACGTCGATCTCGGTGTGGCAAAGTCGAACCACATTACCGTCGTTTTGAACTACAAACTGTAACGGTCAGGGAATCTTTTCCTGCGACTATCGAAAAACTTCTGGAAAAAATTCCCCCCTTCCGTGACATCGGGGGATTTTTTGTGTATAATGAAAGATTAAAGTTAGGGACCGTTTTGGGATTTCGTATTCTTCAGACTTTCGAGAGAAGCCGTATCAAGGGAGATCGACCATGGGAATGTTGCGACTTTGGAGTATCGTCGTCGGAGTGATTTTTCTCACCCGAATGGGCTTTGGCGTGGAAATCGTGCCGGTGGACGAAACGGTTTGCGACGTTCTGGTGGTGGGGGGTGGTTCTGCGGGTATTCCTGCGGCGGTGCAGAGTGCGCGATTGGGCGCGAAAACGGTGCTGGTGGAAATGGGTCATCAATTGGGCGGCACCACGACCACTGCGGGAGTGCGTTATCCGGGGCTGTTTCACGCGTGGGGAAAACAGGTCATTGCGGGGATTGGGTGGGAGTTGACGCAAAAGGCGGTCGAACTCAACGGCGACAAAATGCCGGATTTTTCGGTGGATCATGGAATCTCTCACTGGCGGCTTTCCATTCCGGTGAATCCTCTTCTGTTTTCGTTGCTGGCGGAGGAGATGTGCGTGGAAGCGGGGGTGGAAATCCGGTATTATGAGGCACCGTGTGCGTTGGAGCGAACGACGCGGCGGAATTCGCACTGGAAAGTTACCACCACAACGATGGGAGAGTTTCGGACGATTGGGTGTCGGGAGATTGTGGACTGTACGGGGAACGGAACCGTGTCGAAGATGGCAGGGGGACAGGCCGCCGGAGCCGGAGCGGCAATTGCGGCGCGAGCCAATCTTCTGCCGGAAAATGTGCCGATAGAAGAATTGAAAAAGAGCCTTCGGGAAAGTGGAGCGATCGTTCCGTGAGTGTTGAACCTCAGGGGGCGGAACTCCTTTTTCCCCTTTTCATAAACAGAATAATATGAGAGAATTACAAATCATCCTTCCTTCCCAGAGTCTGGAAACGTTGAATCTGGACTATTCGGAGCGGGAGAACGAAGAAATCCTTACGGCATGGACGAGCGTCTATCATCCCGATGTGCTGCGAGCGACGCGGGAAGTTGCGAAGCCACTGTACGGATTGTATGTTTTCGACGAGCCGATCGATACTGTTTTGCTGATGCCGTCTGCCAGCCGAGATGTCCTCAACGACGATTGGATCGAGCGGGCGAAGCAGCGAAATTGCGTCTTTTTGACCGATTTTTCCGATCGTGAAGCGTTGATCCAGACGATTTTAACCGAAATTGAAGCGGAAAAACCGGAATTGGCCACGTCGCCGTCCGAGGAGCCAGCGGTGGAGGATTTTTTGGCTTTGGGGCTGGTTCACCTTTTTTCCGATATTCTTTCGCACCGTCTGCAATACATGAGTTATCTGGAATCGTACGATTTCAGGAATCACCTTCTCGAATCGCTCTCGGCACGGGATTCCGGCGACGCGTCGCGGGCACGGCAGGAAATGCAATCGGCGTGGGATCTACTGGTGCAGTCCCGGCAATATTATGCTCCCAGTGACGGGTATCTTTTCGATTTGCTCCTGCTGGCACCGGAAGTTTTGTCGGAAAAGGTGGGGGAGGAGTGGGAAACGACGTATCCGAAAAACCTCCTTACCGATGCCGCGACGCTGGAGCAGATGGCGAAAAAATTTCCAGCCCAATTGGAAAAACTGCGACAATGCCTGGAGTCGAAAAAAGGGACACTTTTGGGCGGGGAATGGCGTGAGACGGAATTGCCGCTTCTTTCGCAGGAAGGGATTTTGCAACGTCTGAAACAGGGGCTGGAACAGTACGAAAAAACGCTCGGAATCCGTCCCGCGTTCTTTGGCCGACGGCGATTTGGGCTGACGCCGATGTTGCCGCAGATTTTGAAAGGTCTCGATTTTCAGGGAGCCTTGCACAGCACGCTTGACGACGGCCTTTTTCCCGTGGGAGACCAGACTCGCATTGCGTGGCAGGGGTTGGGAAGTGCGTCGCTGGAATCAATTGCCAAAATTCCCCTCCGCGCCGACCAGGCGGAAAGCCTCTGCCAATTGCCGCGACAGTATGCCCAAACGCTCCACACGGACAATGCTTTCGGCACCCTTTTTGCCCACTGGCCGGGGAAGAAAAACCGTTCGCACTGGTACGATTTGCTGGTTCGCTCGACGCAGTGGACGCCTGTTCTGGGTTCGCTGGCGACGATGGAGGAATGTCTGGAAACGACGCGGTATTCCAGCACCTCCGTGCGATTCCGTGCCGACCAGTACGTTTCCCCGTACCTGGTTCAGGGAGTGCTGAACAAAGAGCCGGACGTTCTGTCCCGGTGGGTGCGGTATCACCAGACGCGGGTTCGGCTGGAATCGTTGCGGTTGTTGGAAGGGATGTATCGGTGGATGACGTGGAATCAGCCGTTGGAAGAAAAACGGATGGGAAAAAACGCCTCTCGGAAAGAAATTCGCGAGTCCCGCCAAAACGCGGAGGAGACGACTTCGCGCGTTCAGGAACTCCTGCTGGAAATGGATACTTCCCAGGAATTGACCCCGGAATTTTACGCCGCCGCCCAGGTCGAAATCCATTCGCTGCAAAAACAGTTGGCGGAAAAAATGGCTCACGTTCTGGCAGACGGAAAAAAGAATCCCAATGCGCTGCTCGTTTTGAATCCATGGAGTTTCACCAGTCGCAAAACGGTGAATCTGACCGAAACGGAGCAGAATTTCTCGCTCAGCCGGCTCTGTCCGCTTGAAAATCGGCTTTGCGTCAAGCAGCATATCTGGGAGAAAAATGCCACGAACCGAAACAAGCCAACGCACGCCGCGGTGCTGGACATCCCGCCGATGGGATTTGCCATCCTGACCGACCACCCCGAAGGGACGGAGGCTCCGTCGGAAATGACGCGGAAACGCACCTGGCTCCCGTTCCGAAAATCGTCGCCCACCCCGCCTCCCGCCTACCACGATACGCAGAGCAACACCTGGATCATGACCAACGAGTTTCTGGAACTGCGGTTCGACGCTTTTACCGGACATTTGCGGGCGGTTTACGACAACATCCACCGGGGAAACCGTTTTTCGCAACAGTTGGGAATGCGGTTGAAACCTTCTCCGCTCGATTCGCTGGAGGATGAGGATGGTGACCACTATTCCATCCAGGCGGCAGACGATATTCGGACGGTGATTTTCGCGGATCGCTCGGAACTGCACGTCACCGGACGGCTGATGGGGCGACAGGGAGAGCTTCTTTCGCATTTCACGCAAACGACGATCTTGCGACGCGGACACTCCATGATCGAGTGGGACATTTACCTCCAACCGCAACACCTTCCCGGCAAAAATCCGTGGCAGTCGTACTACGCCAGCCGATTCGTCTGGGGGGACATGGCGGCTGACCTCTTTCGCAACGTCGGTTTTCAGACCGTTCCCACGCAGGCACGTCGTCTGGAAGCTCCCTATTTTATCGACGTTCGGCCTGTCAAAATCGACACAACGACGCGGGTGGTCTCCACCATGACGAAAAATCTGGCGGAAAGTTTCAAGGGTCAAAAGCTCCGCGAAGAGGACTTTTTCCCCGAACGGGATGAAGAAAATGTGGAGTATACCGATTCCCGAATCACGATTTTGACAAACGGCCTGCCGTATCATCGGTGGATTGGAATGCGGAAGCTGGATTCGCTGCTTTTGGTGCAGGGGGAAACGAGCCGCCATTTTCGACTTGGCGTTTCGTTCGACACTCCGTATCCGATGCAAAATGCGCTGAAATTCATGGCTCCGCCGATTCAGACGGGGATTTGCCACAGTGCGTCTTCTTTCTCCTGGTGCGGCCATGTCAGCCATCGGAATATCCTCATCACGCACTGGGAACCGACTGCCGAGGGTGCCAAAATTCGACTGATCGAAACGGAAGGACGCCGCGTCAAAGCGACTTTTCAGGCTCTTCACGATATTTCCCACGCGGAAGAGACCGATTTTCTGGGAAATTCCATCCGGCAACTCTCGGTTGAGAAGGGAAAAGTACATTGGGAAATGGAGCCGTATGGATTTCTGGAAATACGGTTGACATTTGTTGCGCCCACAAAATAAACAATGTAAGGGTACGGAGGGAATATCCTTGACAAGCGCATTTTCCGCACGCTGAAAACGAAGAAACTGCCGTGTGGAAAATACCGTCTGACAAGCCGTGGGACACATCCTGAATCGGGATTGGAGCCGAAAAACCGATGGAAGTGGTGAACGCGGATGGTGAGACGTATATTGAAATCGAGCGCTACGCTAAACAAATAAGTGCTAATAAACGCGGACACAGCCATGATTACTTTGCGTCACTTGCACGTTTTTTTCTATTCCAACCTGTCGGGTTGAAGAGTGCCAAACACCCCGTCAACATGGGGGGGCTACTTGACCAATCGGCTTCCTGTTTCCATAATGGAGAAAGTGAGGAGATGTTGTATCGTCTCCTTCTGGATATTTTTTGAAAAACCTGCCTGAGGAGTCTGGAATGAAACATTGGTTGGGAAATGTTGTTTGGCGATATTGTTTGGGATGTCTGATTTTGAGTTGTCTTTCCGTACATGCCGAGGAGAAAGCGGAATATTTGGCGAACCCCTCGTTTGAAGCGGTCGGAGAAAACGGGCTGCCGGTTGGATGGACTGCACCGAAGGCGTATAAGGCCGACACGACCGTGGCACGGACGGGAAACGTTTCTTTCCAATGGACGAATGAGAACAAGGAAAATTACCCTCTCTCGAATTACAAGTTGGCGCTGGAGCCGGGGAAAGCGTACTCTATTTCGATGTGGATCAAACCGGACAATGTTCAGATAGGAAACGTCTCGTTTTGCGTGGAATGGGACGGGCCGGATGGAAAGTGGATGGGAGGGAACTATGCTCACGGCATAAAAGGGACGAAAGATTGGACAAAAGTCGAAAGTCGGGTGAAAATTCCTGAAAATGCCACCAATATCCGCCTGATCTGCTACGGAACCCGAGGCGCAACGGGAACCGCCTGGTTCGATGATGTGGAGATTCAGCGGTACTATCCCCCTTTGTTCACCGCCATCTCGACCGACCATTACCGACACCAGACCGTGGGAGATACCGTTCAGGTTTTCCTGGGAATCGACACGGCAGTCTATCCTCCAGGGTCGTTCCAGAAACCTGTCACCCTGGAAGTGACGGGGGAGACGCTGGAAAAGCCGATCGTTCTCCAGCCGACCTCGGAAGAGGAGGATTTTCTGGTCTTTACGCTGGAAACGAAGAATCTGCCGTGTGGAAAATATTGCCTGACGGGGCGTGGGAAGCTCGTGGAAACGGGGGAGGAAACGGTCACGTCGCTGACGCTCACTCGTCTGGAGCAATACCCCGATCGGAAGGCGTATATCGACGAACATCGACGGCTGATTCTGGATGGAAAGCCATTTTTCCCGCTTGGGTTGTACTTTGGCGGAGCGAAACCGGAAGATGCGGAGCGTTTGGGAAAATCGTCGTTCAACTGTATCATGCCGTACCATCCGATTTCGCGTGAGATGCTCGATCAGCTTTATGCCAACGGGATTCGGACGATTTACAGCGTGAAAGATTATTACAAAGGTCTGGCAGTCCAAAGCGACGAGGAGGGACGCGAAAAAACGATCAGCAGAATCAAGTCTCTGAAAGACCATCCCGGTATCCTGGCATGGTATATCAACGACGAATTGCCGCTGCTCATGCTGGAAGAACTGGCCGGGCATCGGGATTTGGTCGAAAGTCTCGATCCCAGTCGTCCGACGTGGGTGGTTTTGTATCAGATTGAGGAGATTCGCTCTTATATTCCGACGTTTGACGTGGTGGGAACCGATCCGTATCCACTTCCCAACAAGCCGATTTCCATGGCGTGGGATTGGAGCCGAAAAACCAACCGTGCGGTGTTCCACTCTCATGCCACTTGGCAAGTGCCGCAGATTTTCAATTGGGCCAACTACCGGAAAACGGCTGCCGGGCGACAAAATTCACACACTCCCACCTACGAGGAAATGCGGGCGATGATCTGGATGAATATCGCCGGCGGAGCGAATGGAATTGTCTGCTACAGTTATTTCGACCTCTTCCGAGACGATGTTTTGCCGGGAGATGACGAAGCGACGAAAAAGGCCAAGTTTGAAAAACGGTGGGCGGACGTGGCTAAAATTGCCGACGAAGTGGCGGCCTGTATTCCGACGCTCCTCTCGATCGAAAAACCGATGGAAGTGGTGAACGCGGACGGTGAGACTTCCCCTGTCGCCTGGCGAAGTTACGGAAAAGAGGGGAAAACGCACTTGCTGGTCGTCAACACCACGCGAGAATCTCAAAAAGGAACCTTTACCCTCCCGAAAACAGCACGTCTGGCTTCCGAATCGGGCGAAAAAGCTCAATTGGAGCAGGGGACGTTGACGTTGGAACTGGCTCCTCTGGAATGCCGGTGGGTGGTATTGGGAAATTAGCAGATAGAAAGGTAAAATATGAATCGACGTACTTTTTTGGGAGAAACTCTGGTTGCTCTGGGGGCGACATCCCTTTCCAGAACGGTTTGGGCATTGGCGGAAAAAGAGGTGCCCCGGGATGAGAATTTGGTGGCGGTTTTTGCCGATACGCATTTGCATGACCCCCGGACGACGCAGCAGGTTCAACGTTTTCAGGCCGCCATTTCGCAGCTTCTGGCAATGCAGCCACGTCCCGCCAATCTGCTGATTTATGGTGACGTGGCGTATGACCGGGGTGGTTTGGAAGAGTACCGACTTTTTCGGGAACTGATTCAACCGTTGGAAAAAGCGGGAATCCGGTGGGAAGTTGCCATGGGAAATCATGACCGGCTGGAAGATTACCGCCAGATTTTCCCCGAACGCTTTGAAAAACCGTCCGTTTTGGAAAAGAAGCTCATTACCAAGGTAGAAACGCCCTTGGCCGATTTTCTTTTGCTGGATTCGTACAAGGAAGGGTGTGTGGAGGGAATGATCGATCCTGCCCAACGGGAATGGCTGCGGGAGACGCTGAAAAACTATCCCAAACGGCTCTTTGTCGGTTGTCATCATCCGCTGCGTGAAACGGATTTGGCCGACATTCTGCTCGAATGCCCGAATTTCGTGGCCTATTTGTATGGGCACCACCATTACTGGCGGAATACCGTAGAGGAACAGGTGCAGACCGTCTGCTTTCCATCCGTGGGACATTGGGGAGATTTGGGATTTGTCACGCTGCGGCTTTCGGAAACGGAAGTTCGCTTCACCCCCCATATCGACGACTACCTCTACTCCAAGTGGGGAAGCCAGAAACCTGTGGCCGATGAAAATGTTTATCTGAGACGGCTTAATCGCACCTTGTTGACGTTGAAGTGGAAATAAAAGAGAAGGAATCCGAAACCCCAAAGATACCCCAGACCTGAAAGGACTTCCGATTACCAAGAAGTCTTCCGGTCTGGAATCGGTTGACTATTCCATGAAATTCAGCGCTGGCGTTTTTTTCTCATAAACCAACGTCATGAACTCGGCACGTGTGATAGGATTCTTCAAAAACTGACCACGCATGGCGGAGGTGATACAGGTTGCCCCCGGTTTCTTCACCCCACGAATGGCCATGCAGGTGTGCAGTGCCTCCACAACGACACCCACGCCGCGAACCTGTAACTCGTCCTTCAGCAAATCGGCAATCGTGGCGGTCATCCGTTCCTGAACCTGAGGACGCTTGGAAACGACCTCCACCACGCGAGCCAGTTTGCTCAGACCGATAATTTTTCCTGCCGGCAAATATCCGATATGGACTTTTCCCATGAACGGGAGAAAATGGTGTTCACACATACTGTTGAACGAAATATCCCGTACCAGAACGATTTCGTTGTAGTTTTCCGTAAAATATTTGTGAAGATGTTCCCGTGGGTCTTCGTGAAGGCCTTGAAACATCTCCGCGTACATCCGTGCGACACGTTTGGGCGTTTCCCGAAGTCCTTCCCGATCCGGGTCTTCTCCAACAGCCCATAAAATCTCCCGAAACGCGGCTTCGATACGCTGCAAATCCACGACATTCTCTTTCGGTGCTTCCGACATGGGGGTGACTTTCTGTTTTTGCGAAATTTTTAAGCGTTGAGGGTATCATCCAACGCCGATTGAATCCTGGTTTTGGACTGAACGCCAAAAAACTGTTCCGTGACATTTCCGTTTTTGAAAACCAGAAGCGTCGGAATGGAGGAAATACCGTAGTGATTGGCGACATCGGAGGATTCGTAAACGTCCACTTTTACCACTTTCACCTTTCCTTCATTTTCCGCCGCGATCTGATCCAGAATCGGCGCCAGCATTCGGCACGGCCCACATCCCGGTCCCCAGAAATCCACCAGAACGACTCCTGGATACTCCAACACCTCGCTGACAAAATTATCCGCATTGATCGCAATGGCCTGACTCATCTTTCTTTTCTCCTTTGTATCAAAAGACAACCTGTTCCTTTCTATTGTAGCGGCTCTTTGGGAAATGTCAAGCCGACACGCCTTTCTTAAACCTCCTTTCGGGGGAGTTTTCAGGATATTGTACGAATCGATGCCGGTCGTTATTTTTGACGTAATCGTTAAAAATCATTCAATCGTTAAAGTTTCACCATTTTCCAGCCGATGAACAAAAATACCGGGAGAATCCATCCACAGGGGAAAGTCGTATCCGGTTTGAACGTATATGAGGACGGAAATGATGTTTCAGAAACGAGCCACCTTCTGGAAGATAACAGGAACGTTATTTTGTGCCATGCTGCTGGGTGTGTGCGGTTGCAGTCGGCAATTCTGGCGGCAACAGGCCAATCGAGACGCTGTAAGTATCATTCAGGAGAAAACCACAGATCCTCGCTGGGAACTGAAAGATTACCGTTTTGAGGCGAAACGGGAAGCGCGATTTTATTTACCTTACGATAAAGATGCCTCCCCGATGCCGCAGGACGACCCCACGGCCAATTTTCTGATGCGTTGTGTTTACGGGAAAAAGGGATGGGAAGGTTGGACCAGGAATGGTATTCTGGCCTCGGTGGAAAATCCTCAGTGGGAACAGAGCCTGCCGAAGGATGAGGTGGGAAATGTTTTGCTGAACCGTCAGAACGCGATGCAGATTGCCTTGACACACTCCCGGGACTATCAGAGTGCCCTGGAGAATATTTATTTTTCCGCGTTACGGGTTTCGTTGCAGAGGTTTGCGTTCGATACTCAATTTAGCTACGGAAGTGGGGTGGATTACCAGAACGACCTTCATGGAAACTCCAGTATCGGTTTGGCACCGATCGATGCCCAACTTTCCAAAAACCTGGCTACCGGGGGAAATTTTGTGGCAGGGATTGCGAATTCGCTTGTCTGGACGCTGGGGGGCAATTCGTCAGGTGTTTCCACAACACTGCTGAATATGTCGTTGGTGCAACCGCTCCTTCAGTATGGCGGACGAGCGTATGCGCTGGAAAATTTAACTGCCGCGGAACGGACGTTGGTCATGAACGTCCGGCAAATGGAGCGTTATCGTCAAGGTTTTTACGTCGATATTATTGCGGGAACCAGTGGAATTTCCTCACCAGGCTCTGGGGCCAGCACCACTGCCAGCAGCATTCCCTCCGCGGGATCAACAATCAATAGCGCAGGAAGTCTCTACGGGCTGATTTACACTCAGTTACAACTTGCCAACCAACGTCGTAACGTGGCGGATTTGCGTGAGAGTATGGAACGGATGGAAGCGTTGTATCAGGCGGGTCGTCTGGAGCGAACGCAGGTGGATCAGACACGTCAGTCACTTCTGGACTCCCAAATTACGCTGTTGGAAAATGAGAACCGATACCAGAACACGTTGGATGATTACAAAATGCAATTAGGGCTGCCACCAAGATTGAATGTGGTGATTGCCGATCCGATGTTGGAGTCGTTCGTTTTGCTTTCCTCGGAAATCACCCAGATGCGGGATGAGGTTTCGGACTCGCAACATGTACTGCGTGAAGGAAGTCCCCATGCCGATGTCATTCTGGAGATGAAAAAGATGTTGAACCGCACGATTCGATATTGCGGGAACATCGATGCCGACTTGTTGAAATTGAAGGAGATTTACCCCAAACGGATGGTATCGTTGCGGCGGCTGGCGTCGCGACCGGAATTTCGGGATGGAAGCGTCGACACGATGGCTGCCGACACGGAGGTTTTCGCCACGCGGGTGAAAGAGATAGGAACCGATTACGTCGCATTTAAGAAACGGCTGAATGAGCTGATTCAAACGCTGGAAGCGGAAGTTCCGAACGATGCCGACACCAAACAGGAAGAACGGCTCGATTTGTGGATGGATCAGTTGGGAAGTCTTCTGCTGGAAATGTCGCTGATTCAAGCTCGTGTACGGCTGGACAGTATCATGTTGGTGCCAGTGGAGATGAACGAACTGGAAGCGTTGCAAATTGCCCGTGAAAATCGGCTCGACTGGATGAATGCCCGTGCCGCTCTGGTGGATCAGTGGCGGAAAATCGAAATTGCGGCCAATGCGCTGAAGAGTAATCTTTCCCTGAGTATTGATGGCGACGTGAATCTGGAACAACGGAGTGGAATTACCGATTCGTTCAAGTTGGGTTTGCAGTTTGACGCACCATTGACACGTCGTTCGGAGCGGAACGCGTATGTGACTGCGCTGATTCAGTACGATCAGGCACGAAGATCGTTCATCGAGTATGAAGATACCGTACATAAAAATATTCGGACACTCCTGCGGCAGGTCGATTTGGCTCAGTTGAATTTTGAGTTGAAGCGAATTTCGGTGCTGGTTGCCATGTCACGAGTCGATCAGGCAAATTTGCAGTTGTTACGTCCGCCAAAACCGAATGAAACGTCGCAATTCGGGGATTCGTTTGCGCGTGACCTGATCGATGCGTTGAACGCTCTTCTGACGGCTCAGAACGCTTTTATCAGCGACTGGATTGATTTTGAGGCGTATCGTATGGGAATCGATATTGCACTGGGGACGTTTCGTTTGGATGGCAACGGGATGTGGATTGACTCCGCACAATAGAACAGGAAAACGAGAGGCGGGTGGCATGTCGGAAAAATGCTCCCTGATCGCAACTTCCACGATGGGTTTGGAGGCGATCGTTTCACGGGAATTGAAGTTGTTGGGTTATGAGCCGAAGAATATCGCGGTAGGACGGACACTTTTTGCCGGAACGGAAAAAGATATTTGCCGGACGAATATGCACTTGCGCTGTGCCGGGCACGTGTTGTTGCGGATGGGAGAGTTTGCCGCTCACGATTTCGGGGAACTTTTCGACCAGACGGTGGAATTGCCGTGGGAACGTTGGTTGCCGAAAGACGCTGCCTTTCCTGTCCAGGGACGGAGCCATCAGTCGCAGCTTTCGAGTGTTCCCGCCTGCCAGAAAATCGTCAAAAAGGCAATTGCCACACGTTTGCAAAAAGCTTATGGAACCTACCTTCCCGAAGAGGGAGCCATTTTCCCGGTGGAGGTTTCGCTCCTGCACGACGTGGCGACACTGACACTGGACACTTCCGGGGAGGGGTTGCACCGTCGGGGTTACAAACGGTTGATTGGGAGTGCTCCGTTGCGGGAAACGATTGCCGCCGCGTTGATTCTTTTGAGCTACTGGAATCCGCAACGTCCTCTTTTAGATACCTTTTGTGGAAGTGGCACGATTCCGATTGAGGCAGCCCTCTTGGGACGGAACATTCCTCCCGGATGGCGGCGAAATTTCATTTCCCAAACCTGGCCGACACTTTCCGCGTCGTTTTGGAAGGAGGTTCGGGAGGAGGCAGCGGCAGAGATACTTCCTGCGCTCCCCCGAAAAATTCTGGCTGGCGACTGCGACCCGGAAGCGGTGAAAATGGCTCGGTACCACGCGGAATTGGCAGGCGTCTCCAACGACATTCTTTTTACGCAAAAAGATTTTCGGCAGTGGGAATCGGAAGAGGAGTACGGTTGCACGATCATGAATCCTCCTTACGGAAAATGGATTGGCGAATGGGCGGAAGTGGAGGAAATCTATCTCGACTTGCCGCGAATTTTACGTCGTTTTCCCACCTGGTCGCACTACCTTTACACCGGCTATCCCCACTTTGAAAAACGGATTGGACAACAGGCCGACCGACGGCGAAAAATCTACAATTCGCGTCTGGAATGCACGTACTACCAGTTTTTCGGTCCCAAACCACCTGTTTCGGAAGAACCATGCCCGGAAAAGAAACCCGTTCGGGCAGCTTTTGGCGGAATTGCCGAATCGGCCGAGCGTTCGTTTCACGATTTTGAGAATCGGCTGAAAAAACTGGCCCACCACCTCCGTCGATTTCCCACACGGCGGGGAATCACCTGTTATCGGATTTACGACCGCGACATTCCTGAAATTCCGTTGGCAATCGACCGGTACGAGGACTGTCTCCACATTGCCGAATACGAACGTCCGCACGATCGAACCGTGGCTCAGCAGGCTGACTGGATGGAACGGATGCAGGAGATTGTCGCGAACGTTCTGACCACGCCGCGAGAGAAGATTTTCCTCAAACAGCGACGTCGGCAACGGGGATTGACGCAGTACGAACGTTACAGCGACGAAGGATTTTATCGCGAAGTTCAGGAAGGGGGGTTGAAATTTCTCGTCAATCTCTCCGACTACCTCGATACGGGTCTTTTTCTGGATCATCGCAACACACGGGAGATGGTTCGACGGGAATCGGAAGGAAAAGATGTTCTCAACCTTTTTGCCTACACCGGTTCTTTCAGCGTTTACGCCGCGGATGGTGGAGCGAAACGTGTCACGACGGTCGATTTGTCCAACACGTACCTCGACTGGGCGGAGGAAAACATGCACCGGAATGGTTTTTCCGACCCCGACCGTTACCGTTACATTCGGTGCGACATTCGCAAGTTTCTGCGGCAACTCCACGACAACGAGTCCTTCGACCTGGTTGTCGTCGATCCGCCCACCTTTTCCAACAGCAAAGACCTGGAAATCTGGGACGTCCAGAAAGACCACGTTTCCCTCCTCCAGCAGATTTTTGCTCACGTTCCTTCCGGCGGAGTGATTTATTTTTCGACCAACCATCGCAAATTTCATCTCGACGAAACGGGACTCGAATCCGTCATTTTCCGTGAAATCACGCACCAAACCGTCCCCGACGACTTCCGAAACAAGAAAATCCACCGATGCTGGCGGATGGTGAAGAAGTGAAACAATTTCGCGTTCCTTCTCCCGCCCCTACTTTGAAAAAAATGGTTTACGGTTAAAATGGAAGAGTTTATGGGTAGGGGAAACGAGTCGTGGAAGTCTAAAAACGGGTCATGAAAATGTTGAAAATAAAAGAACAGTTGACAGTTGATTTGTCCGCAGCCAAAACACTGGAAGAGGTGGAGCAGGTGCGCGTTCGGTACCTGGGACGTAAGGGTGTCATCACGACACTGGCAAAAAATACCGACTTCCGAACGCTTTCGGCAGAGGAAAAACGGTCGTTTGGCACGAAACTGAACGAACTGAAGAATTTTGCGGAAGAGGCTCTGGCGGAGGCAAAAGAAAAAGCGGCTGCGGTCAAACATGCTCAAAAAGCGACCGGTCTGGATTTGACTCTGCCGGGGACGGGGAAAAAATTGGGGAATTTGCACCCGATTTCGCTGATTCAGCTGGAACTCGAAAATATCTTCCAGGGAATGGGCTTTACCGTCGTTCCCAGCCCGGAATGTGAGTTGGAATTTTACAATTTCGACGCGGTAAACATTCCCGCCGACCATCCGGCACGGGAAATGCAGGATACGTTCTGGCTGAAAAATGGCATGTTGATGCGCACACACACTTCCGCCAATCAGGTGCGGACGATGGAGCGTTTGGGCGTGCCACTGCGGGCCATCTTCCCCGGACGCTGTTTCCGTAACGAGGCCGTCGACCCCAGCCATGAAAATACGTTCTATCAATGCGAAGGGCTGGTTGTCGACAAGGACATTTCCGTGGCTAACCTCATCGCCGTCATGAAAACGCTCCTCGGCGAGATTTTCCACCGGGAAGTGACTGTTCGGCTTCGTCCCGGTTTTTTCCCATTCGTGGAGCCGGGCTTTGAATTGGACTTGCAGTGCCTGATTTGCGGCGGAAAAGGTTGTTCCACCTGCCACGGTACCGGATGGATTGAGTTGATTCCGTGCGGCCTGGTTCACCCACGGGTTCTCGAATATGCCGGAGTTGATCCGAAAGAGTACAGTGGATTCGCGTTTGGTGTCGGCCTAACCCGGCTTGCCATGATGAAATACGGCATTCCCGACATCCGACTCCTCAACGCGGGCGACATTCGCTTCAACGAACAATTCCCCGCCATGGTTTAAGGGTATGTACTGAACTTACTCTAATCCTTGACATGTGGTATAAGATCAGGAGGAAACAAAAGAATTCCATTCCTTGATCGGGTATTTTTCATATCAGGAAAATTCTTGTAGAGATAGTTTTGTTAAAATAGTGCGTATGATTACAAGGGGATACAGGTGGCTCAAGAACTGCTGTTTAACAATGATGTAAAAAACATATCCATTAACAATCGTCGCTATTTGGGGAACAAATATCGTTTACTCCCTTTTATTGATAATGTTTTATGTGGGGTGAAGGAAGATATAGACTCTTTGGCAGATATTTTTGCGGGTACAGGAGTTGTTGCACACTTCTTTTCCAAAAAACAGATCATCACCAACGACATTCTTTATAGTAATTATTTGTGTCATGTTGCCTGGTTTTTTGAGGAAAGTATTTCCCTGGAAAAGATAACCGATCTTTGTTCTGACTATAATCGATACACTCCGACATCGGAGAATTATATGTCGAAAACATTCTCCAATACGTATTTTGGCAGTAAGGCTTGTCGAAAAATTGGATATATTCGAGAAGATATTGAGCGTCTTTATAAGAATCATCATCTAAACTTTCGTGAGCGAGCTATTTTGGTCACATCCCTGATCTATGCGATGGATAAAATTGCCAACACCTGCGGGCATTACGACGCCTACCGTCGAACGATCGTCCCAGAGACAGAATTGGAGTTGCGGGTACCAAACGTATCCGAGCATTCTTTTGTAAATCGTGGGAATCTCTGTTTCCATGAAGATGCCAACGCATTGGTACGGAAAATTCATCCAGACATGGTTTATATCGATCCTCCTTATAATTCAAGACAATACTGCGATTCGTATCATGTTCTGGAAAATGTCGCCTGTTGGGAAAAACCGGAAGTTTTTGGAGTCGCGCGGAAAATGGATCGGGAAAATCTTAAAAGTCGATATTGTTCTCGTGAGGCGGCAGAGGCGTTTCAGGACTTGATCGAAAATATCCAGGCACGGTTTATTCTGGTTTCGTATAACAATATGGCCAATCATGGAGATGAACGTTCCAATGCCAGGATAACGGATGAAGAAATTCTCTCTATCCTGTCACAAAAGGGAAAAGTAAAAACTTTTTCCGCCCGGTATAAAGCATTTTCCGCTGGGAAATCCTATCGTCCAGAAAACGAAGAAAGGTTGTTCCTTGTATCTGTTCAATGAAGTACTTTTTGTTGGAAGAGTTTCCTCACCCCTGAATTATACAGGAGGAAAATTCCGTTTATTGCCGCAGATAACCTCTTTATTTCCAGAAAATATCCGGTTTTTTATTGATCTGTTTTGTGGTGGATGTAATGTAGGAGCCAATGTCCCAGCAGAAAAAGTCTTTTTTAATGATAACAATGCTGTTTTAGTCGGATTATTAAAAACATTCCACAAGATAAAAGCGAACGAGTTGATTCATCGAATTGAACGGTTTATTCAACAATATGAATTGTCCGATTCTTCCAAGTACGGATACGAATACTACGGCGCGAACGGAGCGGACGGTCTGGCAAATTATAATCGGGAAGCGTTTTTGAAGATGCGTGACGATTTCAATGCTTTAACCGAGCAGGATGAAGAATACTTTATACGTTTGTACGTTTTGATACTCTTTGCTTTTAATAATCAGCTTCGTTTCAATCGGGATGGAAAATACAACCTCCCCGTTGGCAAACGCGATTTCAACATTCCCATGCGTAAAAAATTGTTAGCCTTTTTAGAACGTATTCAGGATAAAAGATACCTGTTTTCCTGCGTCGATTTTCGGGACTGGGACTATACGCAGTTGACCAGAGAGGATTTGGTCTATGTGGATCCCCCCTATTTAATTACGTGTGCTTCTTACAACGAACAAAACGGATGGAATGAAAAAGACGAACGGGATTTGCTGGATTTTCTGGACAATTTACACCGATCCGACATACGTTTTGCTCTTTCCAATGTCTTAAAAAGTAAGGGAAAAGAAAATTCCTTACTCCAGACATGGATTTCCCATCATTCTAAAGAATATACCGTCCACGCACTGAATTACCATTACGCGAATTCTAATTATCAAACAAAAGATCGTTCGTTTTCCAGCGAAGAAGTATTGATCGTTAATTATTAACAGGAAAAGTATTATGCCTAAAAAACTTTGGAGCATGTCTACGACCGTGCGGAATCCCTATCGAATCAAAGAATTCCTGCGTGTGTTCAGCGGTATGGAAGGGGAAGAATGGAATCATGAGACCCAAAAACGATTCCAAATTCTCTTGATTCAGAACAGGCTGTACGTTCCCCAAAACGACACGTTGTCGGATTCTCAAAACCGTCGTCTGCATAATCCCATGTATGAACTTTCTTTTGAAGATGCAAAGGAGATTTTTGAATCCAAACAATATAGAGACTCTCCCATGCGTGGCAGAACGTCCTATAAGCCTTTAGAGAAAGTTGGGCTGGCTTTTGTGATAGACAAAAAAATTCTTATTTCTGAATTAGGGAAACTGTGGTTGGCCGACAAAATCGAAATAGATGATCTTTGGTTTCGGAGCCTGATTCGTTGGCAGTATCCCAATCCACTTTCTTCTAAATTCCAAGCAAAGGATGGTTACAATACCAAACCTTTTATCTCAACCCTTTTGCTGATTCAGCGTGTCAATCAATTCTGTAAAAAACATGGATGGAAAGAAAAGGGGATTTCCAAAAAAGAACTGGGCATATTTGCTCTTTCCCTTATTGATTATCGAGATATTGAAAAAACTGCGGAAAAACTCTGCCTTTTTCGGCAAGCGCTGGAAAAGCGGCCTGTTCAGGAACAAAATGACTACCAGATTTCGTTTACTCAGGAATATCTCCAAGATTACGATAATTACTCCGAAAGCAATTTGAGAGATTATACGGATAATGTTATTCGATACTTTCGCCTGACAAAATATATCTACATTCGCGGAGGTGGTTACTATATTGACTTGGAACCCCGTCGTTCAATAGAATTGAAAAAATTATTTCAACTAGAAAATGGCAAAGTAGATGTTTTTTCAACCAAAAAAGAGTACATTGACTCCATGTTGGACATTGCCAACTATTGCCTGCCATGGGAAAATGTCCCTGAACTGAGGCGAATTGCCAGTCGTATCCTGAAAGATATTCGGCGGTTGCAGGAAACCCTGGGACTTGAGGTTGTCCATTATGCACTGGGAAATACCAGAGAATCCCTTGAAAAGCAAATCCTTACGTTGCGAGAACTTCGTACCCATTTACAGTCGATGCTATTAAAAAGGGAGTATACCAATGTAGAAAAGATTAATGAAACGGTTCAGAAACTGGAAAACATCAAAAAATTACCGGAAAAACGGAGCATTGCACTGGAGAAATATATCTACCTTGCGTTGAATATCCTGAATGACGCTATGCAGATAAAGACAAACGCTCCTTTGGGTGATGATCTTGAGCCTACTTTTACCGCTCCTGCAAACGTTCCCGATATGGAGTGCGAATATCAGGATTTCAGGAGTATTTGTGAAGTTACGACACTTACAGGACGTGACCAGTGGTTCCATGAAGGACAACCGGTTATGCGACATTTGCGAGATTATGAGATACGCTATCCAGACAAACAAAGCTATTGTCTTTTTATCGCTCCTGCCATTCATCGAGATACCAGAAACACTTTTTGGGCCGCGATAAAATACGAATATGAGGGAAAACCACAGCGAATCATTCCTCTCACAATCACACAAATGACCCAGTTGTTGGAGAAGGTTAAACAATGGAAAGAATGGGGAATCTCTTTTCGTCACACCGACTTGAAGCGCCTTTTCGATCTACTGCTGAATGTTCAGAACATTACCCATTCCGAAGAATGGATAGAAAAGAACAACGTCATTTTTGAAAATTGGATCCAAAACGATTTTTCTTCAACCACTTAATAACTCGCGTTTTACAGTACTTCCTTTCGTTCGTTGCCGCAAGGCTTCGTAGAAGAGAATGGCGGCGGTGGTGGAGACGTTCAGACTGTCGGCAATCCCCAACATGGGGAGGAAAATGGGCTGGATTCCTGGCTGGCGGAATGTGGGAGAGAGTCCCCAGGCCTCACTTCCCAGGACAATTGCGGCGGGATGGGTGAAATCGGCCTGCGTGTAGGGAATGGCACCGTCAACCAGAGCGGCGTAAAGCGAAATGCCACGTCGGGTGAGCGTCTGCACCACATCTTCGCTGGATGCGGTACAAATGGGAACCGAAAAGATGGTTCCGAGGCTGGCGCGAATCGTGTTCGGATTGAACAGGTCGGTCTGCGGGTCGGCCACAATCAACGCGGAAAGTCCGGCACCGTCGGCACTGCGTAAAATGGCACCGATATTGCCCGGTTTTTCCACCCCTTCCAAAACGCCAATCAGGGGGGGCGTGTCGGTCGGAAGCGTTTCCAACATCTCTTCCAGCGTCTGCTCCACAGAATTGGCCACCGCCAGAATCCCTTCTTCCCGCTCGCCGTAAGCGATTTTTTCAAAAACTGCCGGCGAAACTTCGATCCACTCCAATGCCGTTTTTTCCCGCGTTGCCATCCACTCCAACGTCTCTTCACGCAGAAATTCCGGGGCGTAATAAATTTCCACGACAGGAAAATGCGACGCCAATGCCCGTTGGACTTCCCGTCGGCCATCGATGAGGAATTTTCCCGCCTGCCGCCGTTTTCGACTTTGCCGCAGGTGGACGATTTCTTTGATACGCGGATTTTGAAGGCTGCTAATGTACATGGTCGATCGTTATCAACGTTTCGTCATAAGTGGGAGTCACCGTTTTTCCCGGCGGCACGATCAGAAAACGTTCGTCGTCCCAGTGCCCCAGAATCAGGTCTCGCAAAAGGGTCAAATCTCCGGGGAGTTTTTCAAACGTCCAGTGTTGCGACTGTGCCAAATCCTCCGCCTGCCGGGAAAAAACGGTATCCGTTTCCGGGTTTGTTTCGAGGAATGCCAAATGGTTGTAGTGTCGCGTCATGGCGGTCAACGTCTCCCACAAATACCGACCATTTTCTTCGCCATATTGCTGAACGAACTCCTCATACGTCTGGTTCAGTCCGCACCGAGCCTGAAAAGAATCAGGGACGAACGGTTTGGCAAGGTCTGCCCGCTCCAGCCACCCCACCGTTTGGAAGTAGGTTCCCGGATGGTTGAAAAAATACTCCTCATACCGCCTGCGCGAGCCGAAAAAAAGGGTGAGACAATCGTGTGCCCGGGGAATGACCAACGGAACACGTTGCGGCGTCAATCCGCCAATACCGTAATTGCACAGACCATACGCCAGCAAGACCGCTTCGCACGAAACATCCGCTTCCGCCTCTCGGAGTGCCACGGCCAGTTCCGCCGACATTTTTTCCTTCCCGACATCGTGCAGACCCTTTGGCAAAAACATCACCTCCACCGGTGCGTCCGTCTCTTCCATCAGAGCCAGGCACTCCCGATAAAAGATTTCGCACGCCAGCAGTTTCCACCGTTTTGCCACCGCCATGTTTTGTCACCGTCAAATTCCTGCTTTCTGCAAAGAATCACGCATTTTCCGATAAGCCACCTGAAGCATCTCCAACGGATTCGACCAGTTTTGCACATAGTTCCGATTGAAAATCTCCAGCGAAAACGTTCCTGTAAATCCCGTTTCGCGAAGGATTTGCGCAATTTCCACCAACGGCGCAACCCCCTCACCGGGAAAAACACGGTCGCCATCTTTCTGCTCCTCACGCGGAATGTTGCCGGGATAGTCGTTCCAGTGGAAATTCGTCATCCGCCGACCGTTGAGTTGCCGCAGCGACGTGAAATCGTTCCCGCCCCGGAAGAGGTGATAGACGTCCAGAAGCAATGCCGCCTGCGGATGGGCACTTTCCACCACCACCCAGGTCGCGTCGGAAAGTTTGGAGAGCGTTTGGCCCGCCCCCCAAATCTCCAATTGCGGAAACACGCCTACCGTTTCGCCCAATTCCAGCAATTCCCGATAGCGTCCGGCCAGGGCTGCCAGTTCCACATCGTCCCGATTATAGATTCCCGCAGGAGCGGCGGCCAGCGTCGTGGCTCCCAAGGCCGCCATGCGTTCCATATCCCGTTTCATCGTCTCCATGGCCTGGCGACGTTTCGTATCGTCATTCACCCCCCACGGCGTAAAACCAATCGCCCCCACCACACGCAGGTTCCAGTCCGACAACCGACTTCGCAATTCCTCCAGCGTTCCCCCTTCCTGGAGATACTGTTCCAGAAGGTGCAGCCAGATTTCCACATTCTGAAAACCAACCTGCGCAGCCAGTTCCAACTGCTTCAAAAACGGAAGTTTATACTGTAAAATCGTCCCCAAATTCAAGGCAATTCGACCTTCCACGGGCGAAACAAGCTCCTCTTTTTTCTCCTGCGAAACCTCTTCTCCCGGCAAAAGATTCACGGAAGCCCATCCGCCCACACACGCGGCGGCTTTCAGGAAAGAACGTCGGTTGGCACTCATCTTTTCTCCTTGGGTTGTTTTTTGTCCTCTTTTATTCTGATAAAACATCCGTCCGCGACACCGATTTCATGATTTTTTGAAGCTGGCGAAAGTGCCGCGGTGCAATCGTTCCAACAGGAGCCACTTGAGGATCCCAGTTCATCGCCACATCCAACGTCACCACCCCACCTTGCTTCAAAATCGACGAAATCCAGCGACTCCACTCCTCCGCAGGATAACGTGTTTCCGGCTTGCCCCAGAAATTGCCCATAAATGTCAGGATATGCGTCCTTGGCGAAGTTCCTACCGACGGTTCCAAAACCACTTCCATCGGTTCGTTGATTTCCCCGGCGGTATAATCGGAGGTCTTCCACTCGGCTCGTTTCACCCCTGGATTAAACGCCACGAGCGCTTCGGGATTTCCCTTTTTCAACGCATCACGATAGATTTCCGCAATCTCCTCATTAAAATCAATCCAGGCATAACAGCCATCCACCCACCAACCGGAGACTTTCGTTCCGTAACGTACCGACCACTCCTGCAAAACCTCCCCCCAACGTTTTGCAAAAGTCAGGTCTATTTTCTGATCTTTGGGTCCCTGTTCCAGACCAAAAGCTTTTTGAGCAAGTATATCTCGATTCGGCGTTTGACCTGTCACGTAAAGAATCAGTCGAATGCCCCGTTTTTCCAACGCGTTCGCCAGATCCATCGGCAAATCCCGTTTCGCACAACGTTCGCCAGGAGCGTATCCCGTCACCTGATCGTACGTGGCGTTGGGGGCGTTCAGGTAGCCAGAATTTTGATAGATGGTGAAAACGAAATGCGTCACTCCCAGCGTCTTCAACTGCTCCGCCAGAGTCTCCACATCATACGTCTCCACTTGGGCAAAACGCTCCGCGCTTCCGGGTAAAAAGTGGATGAAAACGCCCACTTTCACCTCCGAAAACCAGTCCGCCCCGGCTTCCGAAAACGTTCCCAAAAACAACAGCCCAATCAACCATCCTGTCAAAAATTTCATCTCGCACCCTCTCTCCTAGTGCTTTGTTAAACTTATAAATATTATGAGTCATAACACGCCTATCCATGAAAATACGGCATGAACATCAAT
>JAUNBF010000054.1:0-5815 GCA_030527185.1 Planctomycetia bacterium
CCAGGTCGGAGCTTCCTGGGTGGCCAACGAGTACAATTTATGATTCTCCATCGGATTCATCTTCTTCACCATTCCTGAACGAAACCGGTTTTTCAAAAAGTTCGCCAAACCTGTTTCAAACATAAAAAAACCACGCAGCTTTTCGCCCGTGGTATTTTATACAAAGAGGATAATCCGAAAAAATAGCCGCGGGCGATCCAGGGAACGCTGCGACCGAAACTCCATAGGATACCGCCGTCAGCGTTCACTCGAAAAGAGGAACGCAAACCAGTAATAAAATCGGTAATCCAACAAAGCAGACATTTTCATAACGTCCCGCATTGTACTCTTCTGAAAATTTTTGTCAAGAGTCCCCTGGAAGAACTCTCCACGAATAAGTGGCATGAACATCCCTAAATATCCCTTCAAAATACCCCTATTTTCCCTAAATTTTTCATTTTTTTTATAAAAATTTTTCATTTTGCCACTTGACAATGGAAGTTGTTTGGTGGATAATGGGATTTAGTGCAGTTGGCGAGAATATTTTTGACCAAACTTTTAGGAGAAAACAATGAAAACGCGGCGTCTTTCGATATCGTTCATTCTTTTCTCTCTTCTGGCATGGCAAGCTGGGGGGGGGGGGGTAATATGTGTTGCCCAGAATTGGTATGTTAATACCGAGGGCAATATTGTCAATACCGATACAACCTATCAGGAAGTTCGTTTCTATACAGGTTCTGCCACCGTTACCAATGGGGCGACGCTGACAACCCCCTATCTGATGATGGGAGATGATGGTAATGCTGAAATTTCTTCTCTGACAATCGACAACGGCCATGTTCATCTGAATGGTAACGCGGATGCGGATGGCAAATTCAATTTACTTGGACATTGGCCGAATTCTAATGCGACGCTTCATCTGAAGAGTGGGACTTTCACCGTCGATAAACATCTGAATGTTGGCTGGCATGGCAAAGGAATCTACACTCAAGATGGTGGAACGGCCACGATTGAACACATTCGTTTCAACAGTTCCTCACGAAAAAAAGAGGACGGAAGTTATTATTATGGTACCAATGCCGCCTGTTGGGGGACCATCAACTTAAACGGTGGTATTTTGAAATTGGGTTCGATTGAATCCGGTTGTGACTTGTATCCCAACAATTACACCATCAATCTTGCGGGCGGAACGTTGCAGCCGAAGAACAATACGTTGACGGTGGGCTTGAATGGGACGCTCACTTCTGGAAAAACCACCACTTTTCACGCCGATTCCGGCCAGACGTTGGAATGGAGCGGCAATTTGTCCGGCAGCGGTAATTTGACAACAACAGGCGGTGGAAAGATTGTCCTTTCTGGAAACGCGGGAACCAGCACCAGTCGATTGGGTACCGTCCGTTTTAACGGCACTTACGAATCCAACACCTGGCAAAAGAACACGGTGGATATTACGGGAACCCTTGCCAGTTCCATCTTCTATGTTGGTGGATCTACGGTGAATATTGAGGATGGCGCAACGGTGACAGTCAGCATGGCCAAAATCGGTGAAGGGAACAACACGCCCACAGCGATTGTCAATCAGAACGGCGGCGTTTTCAATCACACGGGGTCTCGTACGCTGGCATACAATGCCGAGGGAAAAATCACCAATGTCACCAACGGCAGTATTTTCATGATCGGCCACTTTCCTTCTCATGTCGAGTATAACCTCAATGGTGGAACGCTCAACGCGACGGAAACGTGGGCGCAGATCGGCTGGGCAAACTACAGTGGTGCGGGAGGTGCCAGCGCGTCCCTGAATATCAGTGGCGGAACGGCCAATCTGAAAGGGGCTTTTCTGATTAAGCATAAAGCGAATGTACCCACGGCCTTGAATCTCACGGGAGGAAGGCTCAATCTGGGCGAATACGGAATCAAGGCGATTGAAACCGATGGTGCGGGGGATGGTGCCCTCTCCTGGGAGATGGAGCAGGATGGGAATCAGACGGTGACGCTGGGGACGGGAACGTTGGGAGCGCTGGCGAACTGGAACAGTAAATTGAAGATGACGTTGTTGGACAATTCCGTGACGACGATCGATACGCAGAACCCGACGAACGACGCGGGGCAGACGATTACGTTGTCCGGGGCGCTGTCGGGGAATGGTGGGGTGACGAAAACGGGAGCCGGGACGTTGGTTTTGAGTGGGGAAAATACGTACACCGGAAAAACGACGGTGGAAATGGGGACGCTCGAATTGAACGGTTCGGTGGCAGGAGCTGTTGAATTGGCAGGGGACGTTATTTTGACCGGAAATGGTCGATTGCAAAGTCTGAATTTGGGTACCGGGGGAGAAAATGCTCAGGTTTTGATTTCTGTTGGAGAAAATGCTGAGTCGCTGGCTGTCGCGGGCACTGCGGAATTGTGGGATGGGATGTTCGACTTTTTGTTCGAGGATATTCATGCCGTGGCGGATCAGCCGATGCAGATATTCTCGGCAAACACCTACTCCGGTTGGGAAGGGGCACTGGATGCGCTTTTGGCCGACACGTGGCAGGGGATTATTCACTTAAGTCTCCAAAATTCAAGCATTTACGCCACCGTTGATTCGGCGGCGATACCGGAACCGTCCACGTGGTTGTTGGGTTTGTTGGGAATGGGACTGCTTTTCTGGAAAAAATGGGGCAGAATGTTTTAACATTGATTTTGGGGAGGATTTTTCATGTCGAAAAAAGGTTTTACGCTGGTCGAATTGCTGGTGGTGATTGCGATTATCGGAATGTTGGTGGGGCTTCTTCTGCCTGCGGTGCAACAGGCACGCGAGGCGGCTCGGCAAATGCAGTGCAACAACCACCTGCGGCAAATCGGGCTGGCGGCGATGAATTTTGAAAGTAGCAATCGGAAACTGCCCAGTTGCGGTTGGTGGTGGTACTTCACCGGCGACCCCGATTGTGGCACGGGGAAAAACCAGCCTGGGGGGTGGACGTATCAACTTTTGCCGTATCTGGAACAGGATGCGCTCTACCAGTTGGGTGCGGACGGCAAGTCCAACGAAACCTCAGGCGACCAGATGGAAGGAGCCAAAACGCGATCCGAAATCCCGCTTCCTTTCTGGAATTGCCCCTCCCGGCGCGCTCCGAAAGCGTATAAGTCCTCCGGTGCCATTTACCCCGTCAACGCGAACAAAATCTCCCAAGGTGCCAAACTGGATTATGTTGGCAACTGTGGAAATACGGTCGCTATTCTCGACAAGCCGGAAAAGTGGGACGAGGCGATGGGATTGAATGTCACTGGCTGGAAAGAAACCCACGGAACTGCGACCGGCGTGATTTTTTCCCGCAGTGAAGTGACGTTCGGCATGATTCGCGATGGAACCTCCAACACGTACATGTTTGCGGAAAAATATCTCGACCCGACGTACTATGAAACGTATGGCGATGCGCAGGACAACGAGACCGCCTACATCGGAGCCGATTTGGACGTTCTCCGCGTGGCGACTTCGGGAACGCTGCCTTTTCAAGATCGCCTCTCTTTCAGCAAAGACAGCAGCCGAATGGGTTCCGCCCATGCTGGTTCCTTTGGCGCCGCCTTATGCGACGCTTCCGTCCAGCGAATCAGCTACAACATCGACCCCCAAGCCCATGGTTGCCTCGGTAATCGAAGCGACAACACCCCCTTCTCACTACCATAATTCCCATTAATCTGTAAAATTGATAATTATTTGGTGTTTATGCCGTATTTTCAGGTAGGATCATTATATCATTATATCATTAATTATCCCTCCCCCCTTGTGAAAAATTTTGGGGGAGGTATAATGGGGTCACGATTGCTGAAATGGCGGAATTGGCAGACGCGCTAGGTTCAGGTCCTAGTCCAAGCTAATTGGGTGGAGGTTCGAGTCCTCTTTTCAGCATTGATCACGCCATCGGGTTTTCCGGTGGCTTTTTTTGTGGAAAAACCTTCTGTAACCAAACCTCACCCTGGAAAAAACGGTTTCATCACCCCTAATTATCAACTATCAATTATCAATTCCTAACGTTTGGAGTCGCCATGTTTGTGGATCAGGTGGAAATCTTTGTTCGCGGAGGACGTGGAGGGGATGGCTGCGTCAGTTTTCTTCGGGAAAAGTACATTCCCAAGGGTGGTCCTGATGGTGGGGACGGCGGGAATGGGGGGAGTGTGATTCTGGAAGCGAAAGAGGGGGTGGACAGTCTGGCTCCGTACACGATGAAACACCAGTGGCTGGGAAAACGCGGCGTGGCGGGGATGGGAAGTCAGCGTCATGGAGCGTGTGCCGAGGATACGGTTTTGTTTGTGCCGCCGGGAACGTTGGTGTACGATGCCAACGGCGGGTTTCTGATGAAGGATTTGGCACATCCGGGCGACCGCGTGCATGTTGCCAAAGGGGGACGGGGTGGGAAGGGGAATATGCGTTTCAAGACGTCCCGGAATCGTGCTCCGCGACAGTGTACGCCGGGTGAGGAAGGGGAGGAGCGGTTGTTGCGGCTGGAATTGAAGGTGATTGCCGACGTCGGGCTGGTGGGGAAGCCGAACGCGGGAAAGAGTACGCTTTTAAGCCGCCTTTCGCGTGCCCGGCCGGAGATTGCGAACTATCCGTTCACGACGAAGTACCCGAATTTGGGGCGAGTGATGGTGGATCGGGATTTTTCGTTCATCATGGCGGACATTCCAGGGCTGATTGAGGGGGCACACCAGGGAGTGGGGCTGGGGCACGAATTTTTGCGGCACATTGAACGGGCGGGAATTTTGGTGCATCTGGTCGAGCCACTGCCGATGGATGGCACGGAGCCGATGGAGAATTACCGGACTATTCGCCAGGAGCTGATTCAGTACGACGCGCTTTTGGCCAAACGCCCGGAGATACTGGTCGTTTCCAAGGCGGAGTTGCCGGAAGCGGAGGATTTGGTGCAAAAATTGGAGGCGGAAACAGGGCAAGAGGTGCTGGCTATTTCTGCCGTGACGGGGGCGAATTTGAATCGTCTGGTGCAGAAAATCGCCCGTCTTTTGCGGGAATCTTCGCAGGAGCCGGAAAATTGAACACGACGCGGGAGAAAATCGCGATCGACATCGGCAACACCCGGTGCAAAATCGGGCAGGGGGAGATGGTTTTGCCGGTGGAATATGGGGAAAAGTGGCTTGCGAGGATACCGTGTCCGCCGTGGCCGTGCCAGTGGTGGGTGGGGAGCGTGAATCGCCCACGGTATTTTCAGTGGCGAGAGTGGATGCGGCAAAACCGCCCGGACGATGATGTGCGGGTTCTGAATTTTCGGAATATTCCCATCGAAATCGCGGTCGCGTCTCCTGAAAAGGTGGGAACCGACCGACTTCTGGCGGCGGTGGCGGCGAACACGTTGCGGCAGCCGGGCAGGGGAGCGTTGATTGTCGATTTGGGAACCGCCCTGAAAGTCGATTGGCTGGACGAAAACGGCATTTTTCGCGGTGGAGCCATTGCCCCAGGCCTGCGGATGGGAGCGTTGGCACTCCATCTTCAGACCGACGCTCTGCCGGAGATTGACGTGCGACCCATTCTGGCCGGAATGCGGGGGCATGAAATTTCGCCAGTGGGAACGGACACCTTTACCGCCATCCAGGCAGGATTGTTTTGGGGAATGGTCGGCACGATTCGGGAACTCGTCCATCAGGTGGAGCGGTTTTGTGTTACCACGCCGCAACGTTTTTTAACGGGTGGTGGAGCGGAGTCGGTACTTTCTGTGTTGGGCGGGGAATTTCAGTATGTGGAAGAGATGGTCATGATGGGAATCCGCGCAATGCAAAGATAAACGGCCCCCCTTCTTTCCAAAAACCTCCATCTCCCCCCTTCCCAACCCCCAACCCC
>JAUNBF010000054.1:5825-28118 GCA_030527185.1 Planctomycetia bacterium
TATCAATTATTTTGTCATGCACGTTGAAATCCAGTCCCACGCCATTTCGGTGAATGAGTTTGAAGCTCTTACGGAAACGATTCCCGCTTTTCATCCGGCGTATCTACCACCGTGGTGCGAGATTGTGGGAAAAAGTCTGGGCCAGACCGTTTATTTTCTGGAAGCGCGCGAAGAGGGGAAATTGTATGGCATTTTGCCGTTGGTGCTGATGAAAAGTCTCCTTTTTGGGAAACATTTGATTGGGCTGCCGTATGTGAACGCGGGAGGGTGTCTGGTGCCGGAATCGCCTCGTCGGGAGGAGATTGAAGGGTGCTTGATTGACGAAGCGGTTCGGCTGGCGGATCGGTGGGATGTGCGGTATTTGGAGTTGCGCAACGAGCGGGAAATCAGCCATCCGGCGTTGTCGTGGGAACGTCGCGGCAAAGTTCTCATGCGTCGGGAGTTGCCGCAGGAGTGGGAAACGTTGTGGCAGCAGTTGGGGCCTAAAGTCCGCAATCAGGTTCGCAAAGGGGAAAAGGCAGATTTGCGGATAACGTGGGGAAAGGAGGATTTGCTCTCTCCGTTTTACGAGATTTTTGCGGAGACGATGCGGAACGTCGGAACGCCTGTCTATCCCAAACGGCTTTTTGCGGAAATTTTGCGGCAATTGCCAGACGAGGCGGAAATTGGCGTGGTGTCGATGGCGAATGGCCGTCCGGTGGCGGCTGGGCTGCTGGTTCATGGACGGGGAATTACGGAAGTCCCGTCGGCGGGGGCGTTGCGGTTTTCACACGCCTTCTGCGCGAATATGTTCCTGTACTGGCACCTGCTCCGACATTCGGTGGAAAGTCGCCATGCCCGGTATTTCGACTTTGGTCGCAGCAGCCGGGAGAGCAACACCTGGCGGTTCAAGAAGCAGTGGGGAGCCACCGAAGTGCCGATTGTCTGGAAATATTACGTCCGCCACGGCACGATCGACGATGTTCGTCCCGACAACGCGGGCTATTCCCTGGCTATCCGCGTCTGGAAACGGCTTCCGGTCTGGCTGACGAAGATTCTGGGGCCGCGGATAGTGCGTGGGATTCCGTAAAAAACAAGCATTCCAAGAGGACGTTTTCAGGAATTTCGGACGGTTTGCAGGATTTCCTCCAAGGTATCGTGAACCGCCTGTCGAGCGTTGTATTCATCTTTTTTGGAGATGAACCGTGACCAATTTCGATACTCCTTTTGACAAAAAAAGCAATAGGGGCTGAATTCCAGAAGTTGTTGTATGGAAAGGAAACTGAGGGCATTGTTGATTCCGCCATAGACATCCTGGTGGTGGTGAGCCGCGTCGTATTGTTTTTCGGAAAAAAAGAGTTCCGCAAAAACCCAATGCTCGTTACGGGTGACGAAAAGTGGCTCCTTGACAGGTACGGAAATGGTAAATGGAGGATAGGTGAGTGTGGCGATGAATTTGCCATCTTCCTGTTCCAAGGTATAGGGGATTTTTTCTCCTGCGGGGAAATGAATTTTTTTGGTACTTACTTTCACCATGGGGAACCTTCGTGTGTGAGAGGGAAAAGATACGGCAGCAAGACTTAAAAAAGGGATGCCGCAGCTTAACAGAAAGTCCTCCACCCTCGCCACAAGGGAGTACCTGAGTACAGGATTTCTTTCTACAGTCGCACAACATCCCTCAGGACATTGTATTCTGACTGTAGAAATAATCTCACCTGATGAAATCAGGATGGCGTGAGACTAAACTTGTTAAGCAAAATACATATCTTACGAAAAAAACAAATTGCAGGGACGAAAAAAACCGTTCTTAAAAGAAAACGGGAAATTTCTTCACCTATTCTATTTTAACATCAAAAAATGATTTTGACAAGAGGGCTTTTCCTGAGAAATTTTGGGAGAATACAGAAAACCTGGTATAATCTCAAAAAATTTGTTTCAGAAAAGAATGTACCAAAGACTTAAAAAGGGGATGCCGCAGCTTAACAGAAAGTCCTCCACCCCATACCACAAGGGTTGTACCAAAGTACCGGATTCCTTCCACCAACACATACAACATCCCTCAGGACGCTGTATTCTGCGTTGGTAGGTAATAGCCATTGCCGAAAGAATCGGATGGTATAATGACTATTCTTTTGTTAAGCAAAATACATATCTTACGAAAAAAACAAATTGCAGGGACGAAAAAAACCGTTCTTAAAAGAAAACGGGAAATTTCTTCACCAATTCTATTTTAACATCAAAAAATGATTTTGACAAGAGGGCTTTTTATCTCAATGGCGAGGATTTGCAAAAAATTCGTGGGTATTGCAATGTGGTGGGTACTCGGAAACAGTCCAGGGAAAAAACTTTTCGGCTCTGTAAAATCAATAAAAAAGTGAGGGAAACAGATTTTCCAGAAGTTTTTCTTTCCAAATGAGAAAAATTTTCCTGAGAAACTGCCAAAATGGAGAAAAAATTGAAAAAAATGGCGGGAAAGGTTTGAAAAAGAGAAAGAAGTATTGTATAATAGAAATGTAGAAGTGTATCTGTGATCACCTTGAAAAGAAAAAATATCCCATGGAAGTTCTACGGTTCCTATGTCCCCCAGAATTTGCGACACCCGAAATGCTGCGGGCAGTCCATCTTTCTACCCTGGACGGAACCATCCTCCCTGTGACAGCCAAGTTTTCAGAATCCATCCTTCACGTTTCCTTTTCCACCATCGACAGTTTTCGACTCCATGTTCCGTGGGATGTCCCTTCTTACGGTCATCAGCTTCTCATGACAGGGATGCTCGCGCGACGTTCCGAACCCTATTATCTTTCTGTCGAGTTGGCTCGCGGTCTCTGTGCGTCTGTCCGCAACCAGGCCACAGACTGGGAGGTGCTTGGTCTGAACATCCCCGAAACGTTCTGGGAGATGATTTATAAGGCGGGACGGCTCCTCCTGCAAGCCATTTCCCTGGCTAGAGAAACGACTTTCCCACGCCCGGAAGTGGATATGATCGCGCAACAGTCTCTTTCGGAATGCCTGGCCGCCACGCAAATTCTTTCCCATTGCTACGTTGAAAGAGTCCTCTACCTGCGGAAACTTGCCTGGCAATCGCAGGAAAAAAAAGCTTTGCCAACCGCTTCCCAAACAGAGCCACCGGAAAATGAGGATTTGGATGAAGAGCAGATGGTCGCTCTCCTTCAACAAATGGAAAATACCCCTTTTCTGGAAGACTTGCCGGAAGAGGAGCATTTTTCCACCAATGATACCGCACTGCACATTGCCGATGCGCTTCCCCCCAAGTATGTCGGCACGCGACTGGACTGGACACCGTTGGAAAAAGTGGTCAAACCTCTCTTTTTCGAGACCTTCAACCAAATCAATATTGATTTATCCTGGGCCAAAATCGACCAGAACCCAGAAACCCTCTCCGAATTTGAAAAACAAATGGCTTGGGCAAACAGTAACGGTTTTCCGGTAACAACTGGCCCTGTCATCAATTTTTTCCCCCAACACGTCCCCCAGCGACTTCAGGCCTTTCGCGGTGATTTTGCCGCCATCACACAGGCCGTTCGGCAGTACACCGAGTTCATCGTCAAACGTTTCCGATCCCGCGTCAACACCTGGATTGCCACGGCTCGCTCGAATACCTACTTCCCGCTCGGGCTGACCGCCTTGCAGCAACTTGAACTGACCGCCCTGATCATTCGTTGGATTCGTGAATTTCAGCCTACCGCGGAAATCATTACCTCCATCGACCAGCCGTGGGGAGAAGGGGTACTCAACGCGCCCATCGGTGCCAGTGGTGGAAATGTGGAAGTCCTTCCGCCGATGACTTGTGCGGAAATTCTCCTTCGTTCGCATTTGCCGTTAAGCGGTTTGCAGTTGGAATTCAACATCGGCTATCTGCACCGCTCCTCTTACGATCGACCTGCCGTCTGTTGGTCACGGTTGATGGATCAGTGGTCTTCGCTGAACGTCCCGCTCTATTTGACGTTCCGCGTCCCCAGTGCCAGTACGCCGGACCCCCAGGCCACCATCCCCACGCACCCCATCTGGAAAGAGTGGAGCAGCCGACAACAAGCTGTCTGGGCATCCCAAATTCTTCCGCTGCTGTTGGCCAAGCCGTATGTCTATGGGATTGAGTGGGCTGTTTTTCGAGACTATCGCCCGCACGACTATCCTCATGCAGGCCTCATTTCTGTCGATGGAAAAATCAAGCGAACGCAGAAAATTCTGGCCGAAATCCAGAAATTCTTCAGCCTGGAAGAAACCGGCGTTCCCAAAATGGTCTGAGTAAAACAAAAAAGCTGCAAGGAAAAATCCTTATGCAGCTTTTCAAGTTCTCCGCAGCACTACGATTTTCCACCGCAGTGCCGCGTTTTAACGTTTCTTACTCATGCTTCAACTGGGAAAGCTGGGAATAATACTCGTAACGATCGTTAATATCTTCCTGACCTTCTTCCAGTAAAACCTCGGTTTCCTGCGGCGTGTTGAGGAGTTTCAACGCCTTGAAACGGTTCTGTTTCAGAGCGAAGTCCTTGTAAGCTCCCTCCGGCGCCTTGGAATCGAGCGAGAACGGCACTTCCTGATTCGGATCGTAGTGATACAACGGCCAGTAACCGCATTTTACCGCCTCTTTCTGGAGTTCCAGACCCTTCACCATGTCGATACCGTGGTTGATACAGTGCGAATAGGCGATAATCAGTGACGGGCCATTGTGAGCTTCTGCGGCAAGAATCGTTTTCAGAGCGTGCATCGGATTGGCTCCAATCGCAATCTGACCGACGAAGACGTTGCCATAGGAGGCCGCCATCATGCCGAGGTCCTTTTTGCGGGAACGTTTTCCTGCCGCCGCGAATTTCGCCACACTACCACGCGGGGTCGATTTCGAGGCCTGGCCGCCGGTATTGGAGTAAACTTCCGTATCCAGCACCAAAACGTTGATGTTCCGGCCACTTGCCATGACGTGATCCAGACCGCCGTATCCAATGTCGTAAGCCCAACCGTCGCCACCGAAGCACCAGACGCTCCGTTTGACGAGGTAGCTGGACGACGCCAACAACGCCTGCGCTTTCGGGCAATCGGCACCTTCGAGTTTCGCACAGAGTTTTGCCACGTTTTCACGTTGCTGCGAAATTTCCGCCTCGTTTGTCTGCGGATTGTTCACAATCGCGTCGACCAAATCCTGTCCGACATGCTCCGCCACTTCTTTCAACAATTCCGTGGCATATTCGTTCTGCTGATCCACCGCAATCCGCATTCCCAGCCCGAATTCCGCGTTGTCTTCAAACAGCGAATTGCTCCACGCCGGGCCACGACCATCGGCGTTCTGGCAGTACGGCGTGCTTGGCAGGTTTCCACCGTAAATGGAGGAACAACCGGTCGCGTTGCCGATGAGCATTCGGTCGCCAAAGAGCTGCGTCACCAGTTTGATGTACGGCGTTTCGCCACAACCCGCACACGCGCCGGAGAACTCAAAGAGCGGCTGCAACAACTGCGAACCTTTGACCGTCGAGAGGTTGACCTGGGTACGATCCCGATTCGGCAGGTTGAGGAAACAAGCCAGATTGGCCTTTTCTTCGTCTAGCACGTCCAGTTTGTTGACCATGTTGATCGCCTTGCGTCCCTCTTCCGTGCGGCTCTTGCCGGGGCAGATGTTCACACACAGACCGCAACCGGTGCAGTCTTCGGGATAGCACTGCACCGTCGCCTTGAGTCCCTCAAATTCCTTCCCCTTGGCCGGGACGGACTTGAACGATTCCGGGGCGTTTTCCAGTGCCGATTCGGGATAAACCTTCATCCGAATGGCGGCGTGGGGGCAGACGAGCGAACACATGCCGCACTGCAAACAGGCTTCGGGATTCCAGACCGGAATGCTCAACGCGATCGAACGTTTTTCGTACTGCGTCGTGGCGGAGGGGAATGTGCCGTCGGCGGTCGGTGCCAGGTCTTTGACGCTCAGGTCGTCGCCGTTTCCTTCCATGATTTTGCCCAAAACGTTCGTCACGAAAGACGAAGCGTCGCCAATGACGCCGGGACGACGGTCGAAATCGGAGGTGACTTCACCGGGAACCTGTACCTCTTTGAGACCATCCAGCGAAGCATCCACGGCAGCAAAGTTTTTCGCCACCACATCGGCACCCTTTTTGGAATACGTCTTTTCAATCGCTTTTTTGATGTAGCCAATCGCTTCATCCGCACTCATCCCACCGACGTTCCCCAGCTTGAAGAAGCAGGTTTGCAAAATCGTGTTCGTACGGCGACCCATTCCGGTCTTTTCCGCCACGGCATTCGCGTCGACGACCCAGAGTTTGATCTGTTTGTCAATAATGTCTTTCTGGACGCTCTTGGGAAGGTGTTCCCAAACATGTTCCGGCTCGTACGGGCAGTTGACGAGGAACGTCGCCCCTTGCTCCGCCTTGGAGAGCATGTCGACCTGGTGGATGAACTCCCACTGATGGCAGGCAATGAAGTTGGCACTATGCACCAGATACGATCCCTTGATCGGACGCGGGCTGAAACGCAGGTGCGACTTCGTGACCGAGCCAGCTTTCTTCGAGTCGTATTCAAAGTACCCTTGAGCGCGCAGCGAAGTATGATCGGAGACGATTTTCACCGAGTTCTTGTTCGCTCCCACCGTTCCGTCCGAGCCAAGACCAAAGAACAACGCACGTGTCACGTCGGCCGGTTCCGTACTCCAACTGGCATCGTAATCGAGACTGAGATTCGTCAGATCGTCGTTGATTCCAATGGTGAAATGCTTCCGGGGACTCTCTTTTTTCATCTCGTCGAAGATCGCCTTTGCCATGGCCGGGGTAAATTCCTTGCTGGAAAGGCCGTAACGCCCACCGAGGACTTTCACGCCCGTCACGTCCAACTCGTTCAACGCGGAAACCACGTCCAGGTAGAGCGGTTCGCCCAACGCACCCGGTTCCTTGGTGCGATCCAGCACGGCAAGGACTTTCGTCGTGGCGGGCAATGCCGCTTTCAACGCGGCGGTATCGAACGGACGGTAAAGTCGCACTTTGATCAAACCGACTTTTTCGCCACTTTCCAGCAACTTCTCCACCGCTTCTTCCGTCACGCCGCAGGCACTGCTCATTGCGACGATGACGTATTCCGCGTCGGGAGCGCCAACGTAATCAAAGAGGTGATACTGGCGACCGGTAATCGAGGCGAATTTATCCATCATTTCCTGGACAATCCCCGGAACCGCCTCATAATACGGATTGCAGCCTTCGCGAGCCTGGAAGAAAACGTCGGGGTTCTGAGCCGTTCCGCGAATCACCGGGTGATCGGGATTCAGGGCTCGCTCCCGGTGAGCCTTCACCAGGTCTTTGTCGATCATCTGGGAGATTTCCTCATCGGTCATCTGTTCCATACTGTTGATTTCGTGCGAAATACGGAAACCATCATAAAAATGCAGGAACGGAACGCGGGCTTTCATCGTGCTGGCATGAGCAATCATCGCCATGTCCTGCGCTTCCTGGACACTGCCACTGGCGAGCATTGCCCAACCGGTGGAACGGCACGCCATCACGTCGCTGTGGTCGCCGAAAATGGAAAGTGCGTGGGAAGCCACGGCACGTGCGGTCACATGGAAGACAGCGGATGTCAGTTCCCCGGCAATCTTGAACATGTTCGGAATCATCAGGAGCAATCCCTGGCTGGCGGTGAAGGTACTCGTCAGGGCACCGGCCTGCAAGGAACCGTGAACGGCTCCAGCCGCACCCGCTTCACTCTGCATTTCCACCACATGCGGAACTACGCCGAAAATATTCTTGATTCCTTTGGCTGCCCATTCATCCGCCAACTCGCCCAACGTGGAAGATGGGGTAATGGGATAGATCGCCATCACTTCCGAACAACGATGCGCAATATACGCGGCAGCTTCATTGCCGTCCAAGGTTACAAAACGTTTACTCACTGTCAACTCTCCATAAAAACAGGTACTCATACAAACAACATGCTGTCTGTGCACTACGGTACACATCGTTTCCATTATACCCTTTCCGCAAAAAATTCCTAGGGGCGGCTTTTCATAAAGATGAATGATTCTATGATGAAGGAGGATGGTTTTGGCGGCTTTCCGTGTGTTCCCAAACAGTATCCCGTTCCAATCCAGCCACCAACCGCCAATCCATGAACATTATTTCACCATTTCGTCAAATATTCTTCCACCACCAACGTTTTCGCAGGAAATAATATCTCATCTGCGGACAAAAAAAGAAGTGCGAGAAAACCTGTTTTTCAAGAAAGATTTTTGGATAAATCCTGAAATTTCAACAACTTCCAACGTTAATATTTGTCCGCAGATGACGCAGATATTTCTATTCTTACTTTTTTCTCCATGGATACTTGAGATGGGGCATAAAAAAAGGGAAGTTTCCTTCCCTTCAATGTTCTGAAACTGAGGTGTTATCAGGCATTCTTTCGCAGACGACGTTTTCGCAGGAAATAAATCCCCGCCAAGCCCATCAGGAACATTCCCCACGTGGCAGGTTCGGGAATGGGGATGATATTTGAGGAAATGTGTACCGGCCGGCCAAACATGTTGAAATCGAACGCGAAATGATCCAACTCTTTCGCAAATTTCACAATCACACTCCCGTCATCCCCATTTTTTGCTGAAAAGACATCTTCCGCCTCCTTCAGCCAATCCAAAAATTCCTGCATCTCTTGGGGATTGAAAATATCGGTATAAAACTCGATCGTGTCTCCCGGCGTGGTCAACTGCACAACCCCTTCCGAAACGGGAAAGTCTGGAATGCCCTCGTAAAACTTTTCCAGATCAAGCACGATATTTTTACCATCCTGAAAAATCTTCCAATAATCCGTGTTGTGGTACAAGGTTGCGGAATTGTTCATTTTGTTCGTGGCAGTAATCAGTTCGTACCTGTCCTGAACAATCTGGATACGATCAATATCGAACGTGGCGGAAACTTTCGCGTTGCCACTGAGCGTGCTATTCGTGGTTGCGATCGTTGCGTAACCGCCACTGCCAAACTCGAACAGGAGTTCGGACACACCAGACATCAAAAAAGTTCCAACCGTCCATTGGGATTTGGCTCCATTGATCGTCAGGATGGATTTTCCGTCCAATTCTTTGAAATTGGAATTTCCTGCGATTGTCAAATTTGTAGCCTTAAATGTTCCACCCGCAACATACGCCGATGCGTTGGCACCTCCACTATTCCCCACAAACAAGGTTCCGTTAACCGTTAAATTCCCATCGGAAACGACCATGCCATGTTCACCGGCAAAGTTCCCGACGGAGTTGACCACAAAATTTTTCTCAAAAGAGGCCGTTCCACCAGTTTGCTCCCAACGTCCTTTACGCCCCATCCACATCTCAACCGATTCCACTGTCCCGGAATCCTGAAGCGTAAACGTTGCGGCTGCTTGCTGTTGAGCAATAGAAATACGCCCTTGCGTCGTCAATACCCCAGAGTCTTTGACAACGATATTCCCTGTTCCATTGGAGAGGTGCCCAACCACCAGAGCATATTCGGTCAACGGCTTCTCATTATTAATAGTTTCTCCCTGTATTGCATCAGCACCAAGAATCAACTTCGCAGTCCCCTCCACTACAACGGTTCCTTTAACCTGCACATGATAATTCCAACCGCCAAATCCTAAAACCATACGTGCTGCATTCAATTCTGCGTTGTTTTGAATGTTTAGTGTCGCATCAACAACATCTCCATCCGTTGATGCAGCACCACCCCACAAAGAACCAACTCGCATAGAGCCATCCGCATACCCACCATCGTGCCGGTACGTTAATTTCCCGCCGCTGATCGTGCTGACCGAAGTTCCCTCCGTTCCCAGAAGAAAACGCCGAGCATTGATGTCGACCGTGCCGCCTGTCATGGTAAAAGAATTTTCCATGATAAAGAAGTTGTTGCAATATTCTATTTCCGGTGCGTTGGCCACGATGGAACCACTCGAAAGCTGAATATCTCCCTGCATTTTTAGGGTTGGCAACCCCAAATCGACCGTGCCGCCATTGTTAATGATGACCGTATCTCCCGTTGTCGGTACTTGTCCAGACGACCAGTTGTTGGCATTCGACCAGAGATTGTCCACACCGCTGGAATTATTCCAGGTCACCTCTACGGCGGAAATCCCATTCCCCATCCCCCAAGTGAACAGAAGGAACATGATGATTTGACATATTTTCTGCATAGCAGCCCTCCTTCGTGAAAAAGTTTGAATCGTTGGTTCATCCCAGACGCCCCAAAGCTGATTGGGAACCATCGGGAAAATAATATTCCCAAAAAAACGATCATTATCCAAACACGCGGGCAATTATAGCGAGATTAAAATTTCAAAATACGGTGGGGGGGTATTTTAGGTAAAATTAGTCAAAAAAAGTTGAAATATTTTTCTAAAATTATATATTGTACCATTTCATGGAGATTTTTCACCTTCTTTTTTGTTAAGATAGGGAAAATCCATTCCCTCCAAAGTTGGGGTATTTGTTTTTTGGAAATCCAACGTGATAGAAATAGAACCAAGCTCTAGCGATCTGGGAAACTTCTAAATATGGGGTCACGATTCCTCTTCCGACCGTGCAGGTTGGAAAATGGAACGCTATTTGAAATAGGTCTATCGACCTGGCGCAGCGCGACTCACGGCTAAAACCGCGAGTCACTTACCCGTAAAGACTTTAACCGCCGTGGAGAGGAAACCTTTCTTGTGAAAATACTGCATTTTCCTTGACGGAGAAAGAGTTCTCCTCTCCAGCCTTTTTTTCAAAGACTTTTGCCGCGGTTACGACGCTATTATTTTGATTATTTGCGCATTTTATACAGTTTTTTATTCATTTTTGCCTCATTAACAAAGCACTAGCGTCGGGAATAGCTGAAAATAGGAGACAATGCCAGAAAAAGAACGGGAATCCAGGGAAAGAACCAGCCAAAACGAGTGTAGAGTGTCTGGCGGGAGTCTTTTTGGACATGGGCGATCAGGATTCCCGATTGGCCGATGGGAAGAGCCTGGGAAATTTGCCCGGAAGCGAGGATGGAGGTGGAAATGCCGTAATTGGCCGCGACGAGGAGTGGTTTTCGATTCTCCACGGCACGAAACACGCCGCACGCCAGATGTAATTCGGTTTCGTGCGAATGGCCGAACCAGCCGTTGTTTGTAACATTGAGCAGAAAGTCCGGTTCCTGCCCATTTTGCCGCAGTGTTGCGATCTGACGACGAATCAGCCGCCCGATGACCGACTCAAAGCAAATATTGATGGAGGCATTCAACGTTTTTCCCTCTTTTCCGATTGGAATCATGAAAAGAACCGGTTTTTCCCCCATTTTTCCCCCCGCCCCAATCGGGGAAAACTGCTCCGCGGCAGGAATCCACCGCAGGACACTTCGCAACATCGGCACATACTCCCCAAACGGCACCAGGTGCATTTTGTGGTAGCAGAACTCCACTTCCGTCGCTCCTCGTGGAACGTAAATGGCTGAATTATAACTGTTCAGGCCATCCTCGGAATAGTCTTCCACACTGCACCCGGTCACGACAGCCACGCCCAGATGTTCCGCAAATCCCAGTAAATTCTGGTGCGAAACCGTCACTGCTTGCCGCAACCGCTCCTGAAAAAGAGCGTATTCCATCGGGTTTCCCGTCTCGTCCACCAGTCCCGGCGGCTGGCGAGGATGTTCGTCGGCCATCAACACCCAATGCCGGTAAATCGATTCGGGGAAAACGAGCAAATCGAGTTCCGATTCCTGGGAAATTGCCTGTCGTGCCAGTTGAAGATATTCTTTTTCGGTCTTCTCAATCAGGTCGGGCGTGACGGAAAGCTGCGCAGGAATGTCTCCCTGAAGCAAGGCAATCTTCCCTTCCGGTGGCGAAAGGGGATGGTGAAGTTGATATTGGCCGTAACCACCGACAACTGCCGCCAGCACTGCCAGAACACCGAAAATTTCGCCATGCCATTGGAGTTTCCCCTCTTTTCGCGAAACGCACACCGCCAGGCAAGACGCGGCCAGCAGAATCGTGGCGGTCGTTCCCCACTCACCCACCCAATCGGCAGTCTGAATCAGGAGAGGAACGCGGTAGAGTGCGTGGCAGAGCGAACTCATCGGATACCCGGTCAGTATCCAGCACCGTAAAATGTCGCCCCCGCCCCAAACCATCGGCACGACTGCCAAAACCGTCCACCGGGAGGGATACCGTTGGAGAATCTGGTGTATCCAGACTCGCGACACCTCGATAAAAAGTGGCAGATAGAGTCCCAGATAGGCGGAAAGAAGAATCCACAATCCGTAATTGATAGGGTGTGGATAGCGGACGAAATGACACTGAAAGAGCCAGAAAACAAAGCCTGTACACCATGCTTTCGCAAATGTTCCGCGTGGCCTTTCCGGTTCCAGAATCCACCAGACCAACGGCACGGGAGCCAGAAAAACCAACCCCCACATCCCCCACGGCGGCAATGCTCCGGTGGCCAGTAAAACAAAAAGCAATCCCCAAAGCCACGTTTTCACGATTTTTTTTCCTCTTCCAGAATTTGAATCCCCACCCGTCCTTCGTATTCTACAGGAGTTCCCCACCCCCGTTGCTGTTGTTCCACAAAAAATGCCATCGGTGAGTCGATTTTCTGGTCGAAATTCAAAATGTCTCCGGGACGAAGCTGCAAAAAAGTCCGCAAAGCCATTTTCTGGCGTGCCACCACCACCGAAAAGGTGACGGGAATTTGCAGGACTTGGGTCTCGCTCATACGCGGGCGTGGTGGAGCAGGGCTGTGCGAAACTGGGCTGTGCGGAACTTCCGGCATTTTCTCCGGTGGCGTTACCATCGTAGTCGTCGCCACTTCAGGAGAATAATGTGGCATACTGTATTCCCATACCACTTCTTCTAAAATTTCCGGCGGCTCTATGATTTCTTGCAAGAGTTCCTCCTCTTCCCCCATTTCCCGCTCAGGCAAACGTTGCGAAAAGGTTTTCCCCAACGTCTCCCACAACATTTCCACCCGCTTCCGCCAAACTTGCGTGTGCGCGGGATGAGCATACTGAATCCGAATCCGAATCTGCTCTTCCCGTTGTTGATGGTGCAGTGTGGGAAAATTCCGAAATCGCCAGGAGTACGAAAAAACTGTCAGATCATGAATTTCACTCTCCAATTCCCGCCGAAGACTCTCCCAATCCTCCACGGACGGACGCTGCTCCAAAGTCTCCGCGGGTACTTCCGTTTCCTCTTTTTCAGGTAGTTTTTCAGGTGGAGAAATCGCTTTTTCTTCCGTCTGGGATTCGTCGAAAATCTCCTCCCACTCCTGCGAAAAAGGTGCGTAAAACAACGACGTTTCCTTCCCCTCCAGAGGACGGACAGGTTTCAGGATATTGGCATGGCGGCTGGCAAGATGTAAAAGGGGGGAGGTTTGCGAAGGAATTTCAATATGGGAAAAAGGTCCCATCAACCAGGCATACGTCGATTGTCCATCCCAACGTCGCAGTTGAAAAGGGAGAATGGAAGTTTCCGAAGAAAAAGGGAGTTTTTCAAAAATTTCCTCCATTGCCGCTACGGAACCGGCAAAATAGTCGGCAGAATCGAAAAAAGAACGATTTTTCTCGTCAATGCCTGCGGAAAAGTACTGGGCAAGGTGGTTGGCGAACAAAAAAAGTCGGGATTTTCCCGCCACCCCCGGACGTTGATACCAATCGGGGAGCAAATCCTCCCGATGAGCGATAAGAAACAGTCCAACCCCTTGAGGGAACGGAAAAGTGATGGCGACCCCCCCTCCCATCCCTCCTGGCTGCAAGCTCTTTTGCGAAAAATCAGAAATCGACGGACTCTCTGTTTTTTCCACCTCCACCAGAATGTCAAGAAATTTTTCCAGACAGATTTCCAGTTCTTCCTGAATTGTCTGCTTTTCTGAAAATACCGACATCCCCACACCTTTTTCGGGAAATTTTTACAGAGTCCATGCCCACGTCTATCTCTTTTATCGTCTGGCGAATCGTTAAACTTGACCTTGTTTTCACGTTTTACCGATGGGAGAGTTCCATAAAGAATTATCAGAAACGCGACACAACGACCAACAAAAGCGGTTGGCGTTCATTCCTCCTCTGGAGAGGTATGGCGGAGATGGTTCCGAATTAGACCGGTAAGGTACATTCAATCAGTCCGATAAACAGAAAGCGATCCGTATCTATTTTTATAAATCCTTTTTGCTTCGGTTGTCCATTTTTCAATAAATGCCGTCTTGGCATTCGTATAGGCATCCCGATGGTACTCATATTTCTTCCATAACTCCAGTTTCAACTGTTCATACTCTTTAGCAACCGCAGGATGTTCATTCAGGTAATCTCGGAAATACAATTCACGGTTATCACCCGCGTAACGGACATGCAGATGATAGACTCTTTCAGCAAATCCGTTCCGCGTATATCCATGATTGAAGGATATTCTCCGGGGGGATGTTGACATACGTAGAAAGCCTTGATTTTCTATTGTTTCCGCAACTTTTTCCCTGTTCTCATCGCATTCTATTTCCAAAAGAATATCCACGATATTCTTTGCCCATATTCCATTGATAGCTGTACTTCCGACATGGCTAATTCTCGTAATAGCGTAATCAGCTAAAATACTTTTCAAGAAAGACTCCATCTCGGAATAATACCGTGCCCACTTTTCATGAGGTTCAACCAATGAAATGGGAAACCGCTGCCACAATTCCTCCAACGTCATTTCCGACAAGGCCTTGCTCATGTGATTATCCCTGCAACATCCGATTGATCGAGTACACCTTATCTGCCAAAGACACCTGAAAATTTGGCTTCATGATAACCTAAACAAAACTGGCTTGAACTTCCATCGTCCCAAACGGGAACGTCTTCCCTGAAATACGACGAAAGCCGTGGACGTAGCGCAAGTGCAATCTCGGAAACAACGATTTTCTATTGTCAACTGTTTTTTCCGCAACATTTTTTGTATTTCTTGCCGCTGCCACACGGACAGGGATCGTTTCGTCCGATTTTCGGCCCCAAATTCCGAATCGGCTCACGACGCCGGTCGGCCTGCGTGCCATCGATCGCTTCCTGTTGCTGCGACGCGATGTTTTCCTGCCCGCCACCGATGGCTGTTTTGCTGGAGGCTTCCTCATGAACGGCCGTCTGATTCGACCAGGTGGAACCGACGAACCGCTCGTCCAGTTGCTCCATGCGGAAGACGAGATCGGTAACACGCTCGCCAACCGATTTCCACATGGCATCGAACGTCTTCATCCCTTCCCGCTTGTACTCCACTTTCGGGTCGACCTGAGCATATCCGCGAAGGCCGACACTGCTTTTCAGGTGGTCCATCGTCAGGAGGTGGTCTTTCCACGCATTGTCCAGAATGGTCAGCACCAGGGCACGCTCCATTTTCCGCATTTCCGGGCGATACCGGTCGTCCACCGCCTCGAACATCTTCTGGCGGAACATTTCCGGCTCCAGCCCTTTCAAATCCTCCGCGTTGACCAGGATTCCCCACCGTTGCTGAACGTCCTTCGCCAGATTCTCCAAATCGGAGAGACTGGGGCGGAAAACCCGATTTTCCTGATGACGTTGCAGGAAACCGTCCAGCCACTGCTGCGCTTCCGCAATGATTTTCCTCTCCTCCAACGCCGATTGACGGCTATGTTCCACCAGCATTCGGTGAAACGCTTCCCGTGGCATGTTTTTCAGTTCATCCTGCGAAATCGGAACGTTGAAACGCGCTTCCGACCACTTGCAAATCCCTTCCCGGTCGTAAACCCGGTGCCCCTGCTCGTCGATGCCCGTGAAATGGTACTCGCCAGCCAGGACGGGGAATTCGACTTCCTTCTCGAAATACGCGTTTTCCACCACCTGATAGAGTTCCTGCTGAATCGCGTTTTTCGACTTGCCACGCAGATTCTCAATCGGAAAATCCAGCCCGAATTTCCCCTTGATCCACGCACATGCCGCCTTCAAACCATGTTCCGGTTCCAGGTAATGTGCCCCTGCCGACAAATCCATCCGCTGGATAAATTCCCGCACCCGTTCCACCAGGTACGTATCGACCGTATCGCGTCCTTCCCGCTTCAAATCGCGGTCGCGAACGCCGATATTCCAACGGGTATTGATCGACTTGGCCATCGCCTCCCAGTTCCAGTCCTCCTCCTCCACATCGGTCGAAAGGTTCTCGTCGAGAAGCTCCATAATCGTCGATTCGCACATCCGCGTCGCTTCCTCAATCGCCTGCCGGGACGCCTCCTCGTAATTCATGTACCGGAATTGCCGTGGGTTGAGTTCCGTGGCCAATTCGCCGCTTGCCCAGGTACAGAACGCCTCCACGCCGTAGTTCGGGTTCAGGTACGTTTCAAGATAGAGGTCGATCTGCTCGGAAACCATCTGGAAAATCAACTCCCGACAGTTCACGCCATCCAGAATCGCCTGGCGGTATTTGTACGTCCGCTTTCGCTGCTCGTCCATCACCTCGTCGTATTCCAGCAGATTCTTGCGGATTTCAAAGTTGCGTTCCTCTACCTTTTTCTGCGCCCCTTCGACACGCCGAGTGACCATCGCGCTTTCGATGGCCTGACCATCTTCCATGCCGAGATACGTCAATGCCCGCTTCACCCAATCTCCCGCGAAAATACGCATCAAATCGTCTTCCAGCGAAAGGTAAAACCGGCTGGAACCAGGGTCGCCCTGACGTCCGCAACGCCCTCGCAACTGCAAGTCGATTCGGCGGGCTTCGTGACGCTCCGTGCCGATGACATACAGCCCTCCCAGTTGGCGAACCTCCTCCCCTTCCTCCTTCATCTTTTCCCGCACCTCGATCTCTTTGACCAGCGCGTCCCACTCCTCCCGTGGCACATCGAGCCGCGTTTCGTACTTCGATTGCAAAATGCTCCACGCCATCGCGTCGGCATTTCCGCCCAAAATAATGTCCGTTCCACGCCCCGCCATGTTCGTGGCAATCGTCACCATCCCTTTGCGTCCGGCCTGGGCGATAATTTCCGCCTCCTGTCGGTGATTCTTCGCGTTGAGAACGTTGTGTTTCACCCCCATGCGATCGAGCATTTCCGAAATCTGCTCACTCCGCTCAATCGACGTGGTGCCGACCAGAATCGGACGTCCGGCACGCTGGAGCCGATAAATGCGACTTTTCGGCACTTTTTCCGGCGTCTTGTCTCCTTTGAACTCGAACTCAATCGCGTCGTCGGTCTCGGAAAGAATCTTCCCAAACCATTCCTTGTCATCTTTGTCCGTCAGCTCCAGAATATCCCACCGATTCACCCGCTCAATTTCATCCGCCACGGCACGGTACTTTTCCGTCTCCGTCCGATAAATCAGGTCGGGGAAGTTGATTCGCTGCATTCCACGGTTCGGCGGAATCGCGATCACGTCCAGATTGTAAATCTTCCAGAATTCCCCCGCTTCTGTCATGGCGGTCCCCGTCATGCCGCAGATTTTCGGGTACAATTTGAAGAAATTCTGGAGCGTCACCGTCGCGAGCGTCTGATTTTCCTGCTTGATCGTGACTCCTTCTTTCGCCTCCACCGCCTGGTGCAGACCATCCGACCAGTTCCGCCCCGGCATCAATCGCCCGGTAAACTCGTCCACAATCACGATTTCCCCTTCGTTGATGACGTAGTTCACATCCCGTTTGTAAAGATGGTGCGCCTTCAGTGCATTGTCAATCAAATGCGGCCATTCCATGTTCCCGGCGGTGTAGAAACACTCCACCCCCGCCAGCTTTTCCGCCACGCGAATGCCGTCGTCAGTCAGGTTGGCCGTGTGTTCCTTTTCGTTGACTTCAAAATCGACCCCTTTGCGCAGTTGCCGGGCAATTTTGTCCGCGTCCTTGTACTTCGAGATATTCCCATGCGCAGGCCCTGAAATAATCAACGGCGTTCGCGCCTCATCGATCAAAATATTGTCCACTTCGTCGATAATCGCGTAATTCAACGCTCCCTGAGCCTGCTGGTACTCTTTGGGATAACGCCAGTCGTTTTTCGAGGCGGGACGCATGTTGTCACGCAAATAGTCGAACCCCAATTCATTGTTCGTTCCGTAGGTAATATCGCATTTGTACGCTTCCTGGCGGGCATCGGTCGAAATGTGCGACTGAATCGAGCCGACCGTCAGCCCCAGCGACATGTAAAGCGGCCCCATCCACTCCATATCGCGGCGAGCCAGGTAATCGTTGACCGTCACCACATGGACACCTTTGCCAGTCAGTGCGTTCAGGTAGGCGGGGAGCGTCGCGACGAGCGTTTTTCCTTCCCCCGTCACCATTTCGGCAATCGCACCGCTGTGCAAAACCGCGCCGCCGATAAGCTGCACGTCGTAATGCCGCATTCCCAAGACCCGTTTTCCCGCCTCCCGACAGACCGCAAACGCCTCGACCAGCAAATCGTCCAACGTTTCGCCTGCCTCCAAACGACGACGAAATTTCTGCGTCTGTTCCCGAAGCTCCGCCTCCGACATACTCTCGTAACGGGATTCCAGACTGTTGATAGCCTGAATCTTGGGCTGCAATTTTTTCAAATAGCGTGCGTTGGAAGAACCAAAAATCGAGGTGATTCCCCGTTCTATCGAGCGACCGATACCGGAAAAGAAATCGCCCGTAACTTCCAGAATCCGTTCAAAATTATCCATAAATCCGATCCTTGTTGATACTCTTACCCGTTCCTCACGGAAAAATAAAACTATTTCATTATTATACTATAGCCAAGCCCTCATTTTGGTCAAGTGGAAAACCTCAAAAAATACCCCTTTCACGGAAAATTTCCCCAAAAATCCCTTTTTTCTCCTCTTTTCGCCTTCCTCCCCTTGTATCTTTTTTCCCTTTCAGCAATAATTTTCTTGTAAGAATTTTCCAGAATGGATGGTTGGGATGGATTCCTCAAACACAGGAGAAAAAAATGTTCCGCAAAGGCTTTCCCCTTCTTGTTTTCTTTTGGCCCCTTTTCCTCTTCGCTGCCGACGATGCTCCGCCACCTCCCGGCTGGAACGCGGAGGTGAAGACCGTTTTCTACACCAGTTCCGCCGACAATACCGAACAACCTGCCCTCTTTTACGCTCCCGAAACCAGCGACCCCGTCCCCCTTTTGGTCGGTCTGCACACCTGGAGTGCCGATTACCGACAGCCCAACACCTACTTCTACCACGGTGCCAAAAAACAGGGTTGGGCGATGATTTGCCCCAATTTTCGCGGTTCCAACACCCATCCTGAAGCGTGCGGGAGCGAACTGGCCGTCGAAGATATTGTCTCTGCGGTGAAATATGCCCAATCCCGCGTCGCCATCGACCCCGACCGCATTTACCTCATGGGAATGTCTGGCGGTGGGCACGCTTCCATGCTCCTGGCCGGACGGCATCCCGAAATCTGGGCTGGCGTCTGCTCCTGGGTGGGCATTTCCGACCTCACCGCCTGGCACCGATCCACCCGCCAGAAAGACCTCGTTTACTGGAAACATCTCGAAAAAGCCTGCGGTGGAGCCCCCGGCACGTCTCCCGAAATTGATGAACAATACCGACTCCGCTCACCGCTCACCTGGCTGGAAAACGCTCGCGACGTCCCACTGTGCATCAACCACGGCATCCACGACGGCCATACCGGGAGCGTCCCCGTTTCCCACGCCATCTGGGCTTTCAACCGCCTCGCCGAACCTGCCCGCAGACTTTCCGACGAACAGATTCGCTTCTTCTGCGAAAACCGAAAAGTCCCCCCGGAATTGGCTGCCGAAGTTGAAAACGACCCGCTCTACGGAAAACAGACCGTCCTCTTTCGACGCTCCTTCCAAAACGTCCGCCTCACCATCTTGGAAGGTGGGCACGGTGGCGTCCCCAACGCGGGAATCGAGTGGCTTTCCCGCCAGACCAAAGGCCAAAAAGCCGACTGGAGCGTTTCCCATGCCCCAGCCGCCGAAACTTCCGAAACCCTTTCAGGAAAATGACTTCCAGCTTGCCAATCCACTTTTTCGACGGATACTTGAAGTGGAGATGTTCCACAAAAAAGAGCCTGCTTTGGGGGGCAGACTCTTGGGATGGTTGAGGGAATTTGGCCGAGGAATTATTCTTCCTCTTCCTCCAATTTGGCTTTGGCGATGATTTCCTGAATGATGTTGCCGGGGACGACATCGTAACGATCGAATTCAATCGTGTAACTTCCCTGGCCGCCCGTCATACTGGCCAAAACGCGGGCATACGTCGTGACTTCCGCCAACGGAATTTCCGCTTTGATCGTCTGCATTCCACCACCCGCACTCTCCATTCCAATCGGACGTCCACGGCGGGTCGAAAGGTCGCCCGAAATATCGCCGACTTTATCGGTTGGAATCGTGATTTCAATCTTCACAATCGGCTCCAACAGCGTCGGCTTGGCGTTCTGGAAGACGTTGCGGAAACACATCGAGCCAGCCGTTTTGAACGCGGTTTCGTTACTGTCCACCGGGTGATGTTTTCCGAAATAGACTTCGCAACAGACATCCTGAACGCGATACCCCGCAATGACGCCGCGTGTCATCCGTTCCTTGAACCCTTTTTCAATGGCTGGCATGAAGTTTCCGGGAATCGTGCCGCCGACAACCGTATCGACCCAAAGGAAGTTGAATTCCGGGTCGTGGTGGAATTCCTTCAACGACGGGAAACGGTCTTTCGTGCAAAATTCCTCAGGATTCGTCCCTTCCGGGAAAGGATACATGCGGATGTGTACTTCGCCGAACTGACCACTTCCACCCGACTGTTTTTTGTGACGGTAGGAACCTTCCCCCTGCACCTGAATCGTTTCGCGGTACGGAATTTTCGGCTCTTTCGTATCGACTTCCACCTTATCACGCCGTTTGAGACGTTCCTGGAGAATCTGTAAGTGGAGTTCACTCATTCCGGTAATGACGAGTTCTTTCGTCTGTGGGTCTTGTTCGCGGCGGAACGTTGGGTCTTCGTCGCACAGTTTCGCAAGTGCCCCGGAGAGTTTCCCTTCATCACCACGGCTCTTCGGCGTCGCGGCCAGACTGACCATCGGCGTTGGGAAGACGATCGGTTCCATTGCCGCGTTGCCAATCGTCGTGTTGGTCTGCAAATCTTCCGCCTTCGCGATCGCCACGATATATCCCGGCCCAGCCTCATCCAGGTTCGTCGTCTGGGAAGCCTGCATTTGGAAGAGCTGCGCAACCTTCACCCCTTTTCGACTCCCCGCCACCTGCATCGTATCGCCGTTTTTCACGGAACCGTCGTAAATACGGAAGAAACTCAGCTTCTGCACAAATGGGTCACTGCGGGTCTTGAAAACGCGAGCCACCAACGGTGCGTTCGGATCGCATTTCAGTTCCAATTCTTCGCCCGCTCCATTCACTGCCGCGCGAACGATCGTGTTCGGTGCAATAGCGGCCAACGACAACGCGTCCAACAATTCCGCCAGCCCCATTTCCCCTTTGCCGGAGGTACACAACACGGGAATGACCGTTCCCGATGCCACCGCTTTGGGAAGAAGTTGGGCAAAATCCGCTTCCGAGGGGACTTCCCCTTCGAGGAATTTTTCCATCCACTCGTCGTCCGCCATGACAACCTGCTCGACAAACTCATCGTGAGCAGACGCCACATCGACCAGTGCGTCGGAAGTATCTGCCGGAGGATTGATCACACTGGCGACACCGTGAAATTTCGAGCCGACGCCCAACGGAACGTTCATCAGGAAGCATTCCGAGCCGAAAACATCGCGAATCTGCTCCATCAGAGCGTCGAAATCAATGTTGTCGCCATCCATCTTGTTCAGCACGATGAACCGTCCCAGCCCAGCTTTTCCCGCTTCCTGAAAAACACGGCGGGTATTGACTTCGATTCCGCTCTGAGCATTGACAACCACAACCGCGTTGTCCACGCCCCACAAAGCTCCCACGGTCTGTCCGATAAAGTCGGGATAACCCGGCGTATCCAGCACGTTGAACAATTTCCCCTTATAGTCAAAGTGCGTTACTTTCGATTCGATCGTATATTTATGAGCTTTTTCTTCCTCATCGAAATCGCAATAACTGGAACCGGCATCGACATTTCCGATGTGGTTGATAACGCCGGTCATGTGGAGTATCTTGTCCAACATCGTCGTCTTTCCGGCTCCACAATGTCCACAAAGTGCAATGTTACGGATATTCTCGACCTGATACTTCGCCATGGATTTTGTCCCTTCAAACTATGAACTACACTACTGTCAAAATTTCTACGATTCTTTCCAGAATTTTACGGAAGATTCATTCTAACAGATATTTTCAACCAGGGAAGGGGGCGGGGACCATTCTGAGAAAAAATTTTAATAAGGAATTATACTGCTTCTATACTCCTTCCACTTTGAATTTCCAGAAAACGAAAGGAAAGCCCCTACCTT
>JAUNBF010000055.1 GCA_030527185.1 Planctomycetia bacterium
GACAGATTGTCGACGCAACGTTTCAGGAATTTCCCGTTCAACACAACACGCCGGAAGAGAAGCAAAAAATCCAGGAAACGGGCGAAACGCCGGAATTGTTTACACTACGGCTATAAAAATCACATCAACATCGACCGAAAGCACAAATTCATTCGGGAATATCGTGTAGCGTCTGCGTAAATCCATGATTTTCAATGCTTTATGGAAATGCTCAACAAGCGTGCGACCTCACGCAAAGTTTGGGCGGACTGTGCGTAGCAGTCGGCTGCGAATATATTGAAGGCCGAAAAAAAGAAATGGGGCCCTCTCATTTGCGAAAAAGGTTACCGCAACCACCTGTTGATTGACGCAAAAAAGCAAGAAAATCCCAGATTCGTTGTCAAGTCGAACATGTTTTGGCCTGAGGAGCAAAGTTGCCCTCGGAAGTTGCACGATTTACACCGTCGGCCTTGCTCGCGCGAATGTGAAATTTGCTTTAAGAATTTATCGTACAATATGCTACGCCTGACGATTTTCACGCGACCGACGGGAAATTCCGCACCTGCTGAGCGAAAATGTGCCAAATCGCCCCTAAATCCACTCCAAACAGCCAATTTAGCACAAAATTTCCCCCTCCCTCACGCGAAACTTTCCGTCCACAAATCCTTTCCCCGCGGAATTAAATTCCGTGCAAAATGTCCGTGGGGAAAGTGGGGGGTTAGATGTTGCCAATTATCAATTGAACACAACTCTGGAACATTTCCAGGGTCATCTTCAAAAAATCACTGTGGATGGTAAATTGATTCTAGGCACTGTGCTTTCAATTTAAAATGACAAGGCTGCCCAAAATAAATCCATAAAATTTAAGAAATTGCTGATAACTTTGGTGGAGGAGTTGTCAGAGGAAACGACATGGATTGACGAATGGACAGTTGGAAAAAGCAGGCCATTTTTGCAGGAATAGAATCGTGGATGTGGCAGAAGGTGGCTAGATTTAAGGATTTATGTCAATGGTGTTGAAGGGATTGTTGAATTGGATCACCGTGGCGGGATTTGCCGGAACGGTACGGGAAGTGGAAATCGGTCTATAATCGTTACGTAAGGTGGTCGCGAGAAGGGATTTGGGACAAAATTCTCAACGCACTTTACAAGGAAACGCAGCAAAATGGGGAGATTGATTGGGAGATATTTTTCGTTGATGGAAGTAACGTCCGCACTCACCGCAGCGTGGCTGGCGCGTCCCCAAAATTCTCCTAACCAGATGAAAAATCACGACTTAGGATATTCACGTGGTGGCTACGGAACCAAAATCCACCTCGTCCGCAACGCGAATGGCAACTATATAAATGCCGTTTTGTCAGCTGGTCAGGAATACGAAACGCAGCATTTTGAAGCTATCATCTCAAACATCTCCGTCCCCAACCCTTCCAAATGCCGTCCACGCCGAATTTACGGCGACAAAGGTTGCTCCTTAGAAACGATCCGTCAAAAAATCCGTTCACACAACATAACTCCTGTAATACCAAGACGTTGCAACGAAAAGAAGGCCAAACTTCCTTTTAATCGTGAACGTTACAGCAAACACAACATTGTCGAACGTATCTTCTTAAAAATCAAAGAGTTCCGACGAATCGCCACCCGCTGCGAAAAATTGTCCATCCATTACCTCGCGAGGATTGAAATCGCTTTCATTAAACTATGGTTAAAAAACATAAAAATATTGGAAGCACAGTGCCTGGAAAAGTTCTAAACCTCTATTTGGAAAGGTTTCTCACCCAAACACTTCGGAATTGAACCGGGCAATGGTGGCCTGAGAGGATGAGTGGGCCGGTGGTGCAGCCAGTATCGTCTTCGGGCAGGATTTTGTGGTGGGTTTTGCCGTAAATGATGGCATTGTTCTGAATCAGCACGCCGTTGTGGAGAATCGTTACGCGAGGCCGTTCGAGACAGGTTTTGCCGTCCCATTTTCCGGCCTGGAAGAAAATGTCGTACGACTGCCATTCCCCCTCCGGCAACGCCACATTCACCAACGGTGGGGTTTGGCCGTAAATCGCGCCCGCCATTCCGTCGGGATTGATACGATATTTCTGGGAGTTGAAAATCTGAATTTCGTAAATGCCAAGAATCAAAACACCGTTATTTCCCTGGTTTCCCCAGTCCCCCTGATAATCTTTGGGATACCGCCACTCAACGTGGATATGGGCATCGCTGAAAACTGCCTTGCTGGCCACACCACCGGTATGCGCTTCGAGATAATTTCCAGCCAACTTCCAGTTTCCCTTCTCGAAAGCCTCTGGTTTCCACGCTTCCAGGGAAGGATGGTGGTAATCGAAGAGGATTTGGGCATCTTCCGGTGGGGAGAGGAATGGAATCTCAGCCGGATTCAACTTCATCACTGGCGGGACGGGGCGATCGGCATCGTGGACGCAATATTCGCACCAGGGCAGTTTGGGCGTTCCACGGTAGCCGAGAATGCAATACTGATCTTCCGCATAGACCACCTCCACTTCTTTTTCCGCGGCCGCGGCCCAGGAAGTTACCAGGAGGAGACTAAAGAGTATCCAAACGAACTTTTTCATGGCAGGTTTCTCCTTGAAATACCAAGACAGACAAACGAAAGTAGATATAAATTTTAACATAAAGGTGGGAAAAATAAAAACAAGGGGGAGTCTTCTGAATTTTGGAAAAAATTTTCCAAAAAGATTGTCTATTTTGAAATTTTTGGTAAACTTGAGAAAAAAATTCTCTTTTTTGCAAAAAATTATAAAAAAACAGGGTGTATCGGGTAGATTTTCTCAAACAATTGGGTAAAATGTTCCTTATATAACTAATATAAGGATGGATGGGATTTTTCGGAAGGGTGGTAATGAAGATAAACGCAAGGATTGTAGGGAAAAAGTCGATAAAAAGAGATACTCCCGCGAAAAGTCGTGCTTCCGTCGAAAAATCAGATTGTTTGCGACAGGAATCTGGGAAGATATTTCCTGTTAGTCAAAAAAAACGGGTTCTGGAATACTTTTCCATTGGAGAGGATTTTTAGGAGAAAATGGTAAAAGTGATTTTTTTCCCGTAAAATGGCGTAATATACAAAAGGACATGGAAACAGAATCGAGAAAGGGGAAGAGTCTCTTTTTCGTAAAAATGTTCTGAAAAATGCCTTGGCAAAACGTTCGTTGGTGGAAAATTTTGAAAAAAAAGTGGCAAAACCCCCTTTTTTTCAGAAATTTTCAGGAAAACGTAAAAAAAAGGTTGCCAGACGGTCATTTTCAGTGTATTTTTAAGTATCCACAGTCTTCATCCATCCTTGTGGCCATGGTTGCCGCAAGTTGGCAGTACCGACAGGAAGTCGTACTGAAATCCCTGGCAGGAAGCGTATTGGTCCCTTTTATCAAGAATACGGGGGGTTATTTTGCAAGAACCGGAATACCTGGATGTAGAGAATTTTGAACCGGAAACGGAGATAGATGATCTCGATCTTGGAGAAAGCACGCTTGGCTCGACCCATTTGGAAGATGCGATTCCTGATGATTTGGATGAACAGGAGGAGCATTCCGAACTGGAGGTGGAAGAGACCGAGACCTGGAGTGACGATCCCATTCGCATGTATTTACAGCAAATGGGGGAGATACCGTTATTGACACGAAAACAGGAGGTGTTACTTGCGCGTAAAATAGAATCCACCCGTTCCAAATTTTGCCGTAAGATTCTGGAATGCGATTACGTCTTGCGAAAAACGTGCAAGTTGCTGGAGAATGTTCGTCAGGGAACCGTGCCGATGGATCGAAATTTGCAGATTTCTGCCGATATTAGCGAACGTTCCCGCGTGATGGCCAAGTTGCCGGAAAATTTGAAGACGGTACGCAATATATTGGAGCGCAACGCGATCAATTACCGGATTGCGACCAGCCTTTCCCGGACGCCGGATGAGCGTCGGAAGGCATGGTTGGATTTGGGACGTGGGCGTCGTCGAGCGGTCAAATTGATTATGGAGTTGAAGCCGCGAACGCAGCGATTGGAGAATTTCCTTCCCACGTTGGAAGATTACAGCCGTCATGTGGACGAGCTTCGGAATCGTATTCGGGAACATGCGGCACGCGGTGGGAAGCTGGAACATCGGATGCCGGGAATCAAGATGTATCGGCATTACCTGGTGGACACGAAAGAATCCCCGACGAGTTTGCGCAATCGTGTCGCGTACCTGAAAGAGGTCTATCAGGAGTACCAGACAGCCAAGCGTGGACTTTCGGAAGGAAACTTGCGGCTGGTGGTTTCCATTGCGAAGAAGTATCGGAACCGTGGGTTGAATTTCCTCGATTTGATTCAGGAAGGAAATGCCGGATTGATGCGGGCGGTGGACAAATTTGAGTACATGCGTGGATTCAAATTCTGTACGTATGCCACGTGGTGGATTCGTCAGGCGATTACGCGGGCGGTGGCGGATCAGAGCCGAACGATCCGAATTCCGGTACACATGGTGGAAACGATGTCGAAGGTGCGGAATATCGTTCGCCAGTTGCAGCAGGAATTGGGCCGGGAACCGACGGTGGAAGAAGCGGCCACGCGAAGCGGAACGTGCATTGAGGAGACGCGGCGGGTGATGACGATGAGCCGTTATCCCATCAGTCTGGATCGTCCTGTGGGGAACAGCGAGGACAGCCAGTTCGGCGACTTGCTTCCCGACGTGGGGGCACAGGCTCCCGCGGTGGGGGCGGGGCAGGATATGCTTCGGAACACGTTGCGTGGAGTTCTGGAAACGCTCAGTTACCGGGAACGTGAGATTATCAAGTTGCGTTACGGGCTGGGGGACGGTTACAGTTATACCCTGGAGGAAGTGGGGCATATTTTCAATGTCACTCGCGAACGTATTCGTCAGATTGAGGCGAAGGCGGTTCGAAAATTGCAGCAGCCGGGACGGAGCCAGGATTTGGTAGGTTTTCTGGAGTAGAATCTCTGGACGAACAAGGGTTTATGGAAAAGCCGGAAGAAATCTCTCTTTTTTCCGGCTTTTCTGCTGGAATTTGCATTTCCACAGACGAAGAAGTGGAAAAAATTTTTAACTTTTTTAACATTTTTTCCAGAAAGTGCTTGCAATTGGAAGAAAGTGAAGTTATAATGGACTTGTCAATGAATGGGCAAGTTTTGGGAGAGAAAACCATGTTATCCATTTTTACCCCCCCCCCCAGCTTCACAAGGTGCGGTTGGGTGGTGAAAAAGCGAAGTTTCAGAGTGGCTTTACGCTTGTAGAGCTGCTGGTCGTCATTGCGATCATTGGAATGTTGGTGGGGCTTTTACTCCCTGCCGTCCAACAGGCACGCGAAGCGGCGCGGAATATGCAGTGTGCCAATCATTCTCGCCAAATGGCACTGGCTGCCCACAATCATCTCTCGGCATTGGGCTATTTTCCCTCGGCAGGCTGGCACTATACGTGGATTGGTGAGCCGGAGTGCGGGTATGGAATGAAGCAGCCGGGAGGTTGGGTCTATAATCTTCTGGACTACATGGAACAATCTGCCCTGCGGAATCTGGGTTACGATCTTTCTGGCAGTGAACGAATCACGGCAATGACGACCCGTCTGACGAATCCGCTTCCTTTTATGCACTGCCCTTCGCGGCGTTCTCCTTCCAACTATCCTCTGAAAGGCTCGACTTCCCGGACTCGTGACGGTTCTTTTACGGGTGTGGAAAATGGTGTCAAATGCGATTATGGTGCGAATCATGGTTCCGAAAAGACGCTTTCGGAAGGAAATAACGATTATGGCGGTTCCACTTCGCTGAATGTCACGGCACAATCCATTCAGGAACATCATACCAAGACCCATGGCGGTTATACGGGGGTGATGTTTGCGTACAGCCAGATTGTCGACAGCGATATTCGCGATGGTCTGTCGAACACGTATTTATTTGGCGAAAAACTGGTCAATGCGGACAACTACTTCACGGGAAAAGATAACGGCGACAACGAAACGGGCTATGCGGGACATGGCAACGATTCCGGGCGGCTGGGGTGTTTTTCTCCCGAACAGGATCGGTTGGGACGGGAAAACCGCTTTGCGTTTGGCTCAACTCACGCGGGAGGGCTGAACATGGCGTTTGCGGACGGGAGTGTCCAACGTGTTTCGTATTCTGTCGATCCCAAAGTCCACTGGTGCCTCAGCAACCGCAGTGATGGAAATCGTTATCAGAAAGAGACCGATTTTATCAGCGTAACGATTGGCAATCTCTAACAACAATCAATGAATGAATAATCAATAAAGAAAGGTGAAACGATGAATCGAAAAATTTTGGGTTGGGTCTTGTGCTTCCTGATTTTAGGCGGAAATTGGAGTTGGGGACGGGGTACAACGACGATTACCTCCCGGATAGGAAGCACCGATGGCAGTGCCTACAACAACGGGAACGATATTTACGTCGATTATTCCAACGCTACTTTGGAAGGTGGCGGATGTATGTGGCTTTACACGAACTCTTCCGATGCAAAAGCTTCGTTCTGGGATAACAATGTTTTCCTGAAAGGGTATGGATATATCGGTGCGACTAGTGGAAATCTGGAAAATACTGGTGCCTTGCGCTTTGGTCTCGGGAATCAATCCTACACGACTCCCGTGGTTTTGACAGGGGATGTGACTTTGTTGGCGAACGCTTCTATTGGTGTAGAAGTCAATAACAACTGCAATTTACACGCCTACATTACGGGAGAAATCAAAACTTCCGGGGAAGCGGCAGGGGAAACGTTCACACTTCGGAAAGATGCGACGGAGAATTCACGTGCCGGAACGCTTGTCATTGTCAACGATAACGCCTCCCTGACGGCGAATTGGGACATCCGCAAAGGTGTTGTGCAAGTCGGTGCGGTCGATGTGAATTTCACCGCCACGGGGTATGAGTGGGTTGGAGACCCGGAAGCATACACCCAAAATACGGCGAAAAGTTTCGCTTTTGACGGCACCACAGGCGGTTTAGGGACGGGAAAAGTGGAGATTGCTTCCCCGGCAACGTTGAAATATGCCCGTTCCAATGATTACACCATTTCCAATGCCATTTCGGGTGCGGGCAAAATCGTCTTTTCCGGTGGTGGACACGGAACGCTGACCGGCTCGATTGCCAACACGATCACCTCCATTGAAATTGATGCGGGAACCACGTTTCAGGCCAACCATGGAGCCGTTACCAATTCGATCACCGGAGCAGGTTTTTACCAGATTCATTTTTCCGGTGAGAAAACGCAATCTACCCCCACAATCACGAATTTAACTGGATTTTCCGGCGTTCTCCTGACCTCCGGCGACAATCGTTGGGGATTCGGCGGTAATCCAGAGGGTTCGTATGCCATCGGAGCGGTCGATAATGCTCAACTTTGGGTGATAGGCAATGCCGATATTTCCAAAGACCTCTATCTTTCAGGAATCGGGTGGGCCGAAAATGAACGTTTCGGTGCATTGCGACTGGCTGGGCCAGTGGGTGAAAATTCCAACGGCGGACTGAATATGTCCCATGTTACAGGAAACGTTACCCTCCTTGGCGATACCCGTATCGGAGCCAGAGAAAATGCTAACGCCACAACTGGCATGATTTCCGGCAACATCACGGGAGATTATACGCTTTCCACAGGCGGAAATGTATCCGGGACACTGATTCTGACGGGCGAGAACTCTTACGGAAATACGCATGTGGTCGGAACCACAACGCTGCAAATCGGGCACATCGGCCAAATCAACGGCAATAAAACTTTCGACGGCACGCAGGGAACGCTCGGAACGGGAAGTGTGGCAATCGACGGTGGTGCGACGTTGAAATTCGTTCGGACAGATACGTTTGCCGTTGGAAATGAAATTACCGGAAGCGGCTCCATTGTTCTGGATGGCGGCGGGAATTATTCCTGGACGGGCGACACCGCCGAATTCACCGGTTCGTGGAACCTTGCCAACGGAACCTGGACGGTCGTGGAAAATCAGACTTTTGCACAGGCCATTACCGTCGGAGAAAACGGCGAATTGGCTGGAACCGGAACGGTAGGGAATATCACCATGGACGGTGGCAAAGTCCACTCGACACTCACGTTTACACAAGATGACTTTACCCTCAACGGCACCTGGGCGGCGACGTTGGGCGAAAGAAGTGTTCCGACCGTTTTTGACGGTTCCGTTCAGATTTCCCCCGACAGTATGCTGGAAATTACGCTGGAGGAAGATTTTTATCCCGAATTGGGCGAATCCTTTTTCCTCTTGGCAGGAAATAACGATAGTTTTCAGGGGTTAGACTTGGAATCCCTCCTCATTTCGACAAACCTTTCAGGCGGGCAGTTCTGGACGCTGGGAATTGGCGACTATGGCGATGGATTGGGACTGTACGCACAAGTAAGCGTCCCCGAACCCTCCTGTTGGCTCCTCCTATTAACAGGCATTGTCGGACTTGGGTGGATACGCCGGAAACGTTGACCTCCCCCAAAACCCATTCCCTTTCTCATGCGGCACGACTCCCCCCGTGCCGCTTTTTTCATTTTCGGTAGTATGAACTGAACCCTTCTCGCCGCCTTTCAAAAGACTACGAAATTTCAACCTTTTCCGCCCCAACTATCCTTCACATTTCTCATTTCCATACCTTACTCAAACGTGGTTGACCTTATGCCAACAGATTCTTGGAAATTTGGCACGGCGACACGGTATAAAACGTTTGTTTTTGCCGCCGTATTCGCCCGATTTTAATCCGATAGAAAAGACTTGGGCTTATATGAAACGAGCCTTAACCGACCTTTTGCCAAGGTAAAGAACATCCAACAGGACATCTTAACCTGGCTTAAAAAACAGAATGGTTAATTTAAACGACTATAGAACCGGACAGATAAGAGATACAACGCCACTACAGTTGGAGGGAATCCCATTCGAGTCGTGATTGATCAAAATGTTACCACGTCTGGATTCATCCTCTTTCACGGCGGAGTGAATCTCAATTTGTCGGTCGCGGATGGAAAAACGCTTTCGTCTTCCGCATATTTCAGCGTTTATAGAAGACAGGTATAGAACCATCTCTCGAAACCTCTATAAAATACGGTCTTTCAGAAAATCTAACCTCATCGGGGGGTAGGAATGGGGGCAGGTTGAATATTGAGCAGGAAATATGGGGTCTGCTGCGGTCGTTGGATTCGGAAAGAATGAAAGAGGTTTGGGTCGTTTGGGGTACGGTTGGAAATGTGCAAGATGGCGGCGGCAATTATGAGTTTACGGAAGCTCTCAAGGGCCAGCGGGTGGTGACACGTTGTCGCTCCGTGGAGGAGGCTTCGATTTTGTTCACTGGATAAAATCAAAGGGTTTTTTCCTTGCTATTTGTCGGGAAGGGGGGTATAATGTGTGCATGGAAGGTGTGTAAAGTCGGTTTTGAAAAACGATGGTCAACGAATGTCTCCTGAAATTTGGGAGGGAAAAAAGGTGAAGAATGGTCTGGAAATTCGTTAAGCTGGGGGGGGGGGTGAAAATACAGAATATTCACGGGTGAAAACAACCGGTTTTACTCTTGTGGAACTTCTTGTCGTCATTGCCATTATCGGTATGCTGGTCGGGCTTCTTCTCCCGGCGGTGCAGCAGGCACGTGAAGCGGCACGGAACATGCAGTGCCAGAACAACTTACGTCAAATGGGGCTGGCATCTTTGAATTACGAGTCATCCCTGCAAGCTTTTCCTACATCAGGTTGGGGGGCGTACTGGATCGGATTCTCGGATTATGGCCTTGGTGTAAGGCAACCGGGGGGATGGCATTATCAAATCTTGCCCTTTATGGAGCAGAATACACTCTTCAACTACGCCTCGTCGAGCGATTCCACCTCTGTTCAGCAGGCAGGTGCGCGAACCTTATGCACAACACCGGTCGCGATGTTCAACTGTCCGAGCCGTCGCACGCCAGTCATGTTTCCGTTTGGTATCTACGGCGTGAAAAGTCCGTACTTTGGCGGCAGTAGCGGGTCGGAGAGGGTTTCCACACTGGAAGGGACGTACCGAAGCGATTATGCCATCAATGGTGGCAACGCAACGGCATCGTGGCTGGATGGCCCCGCAAGTTACGAGCCTGACTCCATTCCCACCACGTCGGGAGGTGGCACGGGAAGCATGTCCGCAACGCAAAAATCGGATTATTTCTCGAAAAATACGGGCATTGCGCTCAGTGGAAAGATGGTATCCATGGCAGAGATATACGATGGAACGAGCCGAACGTTTCTGATTGTGGAAAAGTATCTTGTCCCGGATCACTACATGCTTGGGAACGATCCGCACGACAATCAGAGCATGTTTACGGGAACGGATACCGATACACTGCGATTTCCCGGCAATCCATCCCGCCTTGCGCCAGGCACGACCTATAATTCGGCTTCTCTCCATGTATACTCCCCCTATCAGGACCGCAAGGGGATGGAGGGAGCTTATGTGGGAAGTGCGCATTCCGGCGGATTCAACGCGGTTTTGTGTGATGGCTCGGTTCGGAGATTCAGCTACAGTATCGACAAATTGCCATTCGCGGCGTATGGAAGTCGGAATGACGGACAGGTGGTAAGTGATGTGGAATAATGAGAAATAAGAACAAAATCGGGCGCTATAAACAATCGAAAGGGTGAATCATGAAAAGAATTTTTGGGACAATATTGTTTTTCGGCATGGCTGTTTCCGCGAATGCGGCGGACTACTACCTGACCGATGGTGGGACCAGTTCCGGCGGAACATTGACAACAACGACAGGAACGGTAACACCGACGATAGCGGATACGCTTTATTTGGCGGACGGATCAGCGACACACACGGTGAATGGCACCGGTTCCACCTATAATTTCAATGTAATCTTTTCTGGACGCAGTGCAGGAACAGACCATACTCTCACCATCAACGGTGGAACGTGGAATAACGCTGGCGGCTTGAACAGTATGCTCGATATGGGCGGTTACGGCACCGGGCGGGTTATTTTGCAAGGGGAGGCCAACATGACGATCAGAAATGGCGTTCTCGTCGGTGTTTACGATGGGAGTCGCGGGGAGTTGACCGTTACAGGTACGGGGACAGTTTTGACGGTAAATGGTGGAAATGGGGTTCATATTGGTGGTTCTTCCATAATAGGAGGCGACTATCGCACCTCGGGGACAATGACGATTTCCAACAACGCCGCACTCCATGTCAACAGTAAAAACGGCTTGAATATCGGCTATGGCGCAAACGGAATCGGTACCGCCAATATCACGACAGGTGGTTCCGTCACCGTCACTGGCGCAGACTTGAATGTTCATTCAAACGGAACTCTGAATGTGGAAGGTGGGACGATCAACACAACCGATTTGACAGGCGACAGGCACATTCGTGTCTATGGAACGATGAATGTTGCCGGTATCCAAAATAGTACAGGAGTCGTCACGACGCCCGCCACGGTCACGGTGGACTACCAACTCCATGTGGGAGGTGGCACGGACCCGACACAGCTTGGAATCGTGAGTGTTAACGAAGGGGGGAGTTTCACCGGTGGCACGACTTTTGTCCACCAATACGGAACGTTGAATATCAATACGGCCACACCAGGTTCCACCTTCGCCAGGATCAACCTTCAGGAGAATGGCACGCTGGTTATCAACGCACCGTATACCGTAGCGAGTGGTGTACTCTATCTCACCGAATGGCAGGGAAAAACCCTGGGCACGAACGGTAATTTGGCAGTCAATCACGCGGGAGCGACCGTCTATTTGAACACTGGTGCCATTCATCTGCTCTCGAACAAGGGGATTCTTTATTGCAATGATGCCGTCATTAGTCCCACCGTCCATTTCGCCCGCACGGATACCGTTTATGGTGGTGAGATGGACGCTTACCAGTGGATTGCCGGCCATGTCAATATTGGTACGGCACAAGCCCCCGTCCGTATGAATCCAGACCCCATTTCCGCTGTTGGCAACGACAGAAGGGAGAACTACCGTTTCAGTTATCTTGGCATTGGTGAGAATGGTGCGACAGGATATGCGGAATTTGAAGGTGGTATCATGCGTATTGCCCAAGTTGATGATGAAATGACAAAAGGTCTCATCATCGGGGATGACAATCCTGCCAGCAACGGTACACTCGTTCTGAAAACAGGGGGGGGAGATTCGTGGGAGTCAGAATGCCGCGTTAACCACCCAACCGGATGTGATGGTGGGAAAATACGCGGGTACCGGACGCCTCATCCTGGCGAATGGCACTTTGCCGGACAGTCGGGTGCAGGTCTGGATTGGAGAGAATGGGACGTTGGAAGTTGGAAGTGGAACCTACACCTGGAGTGACTTGCGGATGAATGAGGCCGACTCCTTTCTTGGCAAAATGGAAATTACCGGTGGCTCACTTGATTTGCAGGGACGTAGCGTTTCCCTGAATAAACTCCACTCCGCCAGCCAATACAAGGCAACAGACGTGACCGGAACCGTGAAAAATACGGGAACGATGGCGACCGTGACGTTGAGCAACGCGGTGGCAGGTGCTTATGACAACTACCACATTACCAGCAATCTGGACGTCCAATTTGGCACAACCGGCCAGACCGGAACGGTACAATCCCAAAATGGAAAGATCGATTCGACGGGAGAAATCCGTATCGTCAGCGACACCTCCTTCGAGAATATGACGACGCGTGGGAATCATTTGTCCGTGGATACCGAGGCGGCGCTGAAAATCCTCATCGACCCCTCCAGCCCGAATACGATGGTTTTGGGGGATGTGGAGGTTGACGGAACGTTGGAAGTTTCGTTTTCCAAGGCATGGACGGCAGAGAATGGCTACATCTTTGAAATTTTCACGGCGGAGAACGTGGCTCTTGAAAACCTCTTTCTTCCCGATGGTTTTCATCTGCTGAGTTTGGAGGGAGGATTAACCATTGGGGAAGTCAACGCGACTCCCGAACCCTCCACGTGGTGCCTGATGATTCTGGGGGTTCTGGGGATGGTCTGGATGAGGAGGACGAGAAACGTGAAATCGTAACGTCCTCCCTTTCCGATAAAACCATGATGGGGCCTTTTTTACCCACCCAAACGCAGAGCATCGACCAAATCGGAGAATTCCCCAAGCGCTTCGTCGAGTGGTTCCGGCTGATTCATATCGACACCTGCCAGTTGCAGCAACTCCAACGGCGTGCGACTGTTTCCGCCGGACAAAAATTGGAGATAATCCTTTAATTCCTGCTTTCCACCTTGCAAAACGCGGCGTGAGAGGGCAATTGCCGCGGAAAGTCCGGTGGCATACTGATAGACGTAAAAAGCTCGATAAAAATGAGGAATTCGGAAGCATTCCAGATTCAACACCTCGTCCAGAACAAAATTCGGACCGAAATAATCTTCCAGCAACCGACGGTACGTGCTGGTGAAAAACTCTCGCGTCAGAGCTTCGCCATTTTCCGCCGCTGTGTGGACATCCCGTTCAAATTCCGCGAACATCGTCTGCCGGAAGATGGTTGCCCGGATAGCGTCGATCTGCCGATTTACCAGGTTCAACCGTTGCGTCCTGTCGGTGGTATGTTCCATCAGATAGTGGTGCAGGAGTTGCTCATTGAACGTGCTGGCCACTTCCGCGACGAACAGTTCGTAATTGTAATACGGAAACGGCTGATGTTTCACAGAATAATAGGAGTGCATGGAATGGCCTGCTTCGTGAGCCAGCGTGAAAACACTGTCCAGAACGTCCGACTTGTAATTCATCAGAATGTACGGCAGACCATCGTAGGAACCGCAACTGAACGCACCGCTGGCTTTTCCACGATTTTCATAGCGGTCGCACCAACGTGCGGAAGTCAGCCCTTCCCGCAGCACATTTCCATACTCAGCACCCAGAGGTCGAACCGCCTCCAGCACCATTTCCACCCCTTTCTCCCACGGATAATCGACCGGAGCATCACTCAAAATAGGAACATACGTGTCGTACATGTGAATATCCCGCAGTTTCATCATCCGACGGCGGAGATCGTAATATTCGTGCAATTTGGGGAGACTTTTTCGGACGCCGGCAATGAGATTGTCGTAAACCGTTTCGGGAATCCGAGCTTGAAACAGCGACGCCTCCCGCGCGGTGGAAAAGTTCCGGGCACGGGCATGGTAAATATCTTTCTGAACGCTTCCCGCGTAGGTGGCTGCCAGGGTATTTTGATGTTCCTCAAAAACTTGATAAAACTGCGTGAAAGCCTGCTTCCGAACGGAGCGTCGCGGACCGTGGAGCAGGGCGGTGAACGAGGCGTGGCTCAATTCGATTTTTTGTCCCGAATGGTCTCGCAGAGTGCCGAATTTCATGTCCACGTCGGTCAGCTGGTCGAAAACATTCCCCGCCGTCTGAGCCATTTCAGTCTGCATAGCCAAGAGCTTTTCCTCTTTGGAACTGAGCGTATGCGGTTTTTCTTCCAGCAGCCGCGAAAGCCAAAGGCGATACGGTTTGAGCTTATCCGCCTCACGATACTTTTTGAGTTGGGCATTGGAAATCGCCAGAATTTCCGGGGCGATAAAACTCGCTTCCGTGGCCGCCCGCCCCGTTGCGTTCATGAACCGACCGTAGAGAGTCTGTGCCGCAGCGTTTCCCGCGTCTTCGGAAATCTTCAAAAACGCATACGTTCCCAGTCGCTCTCCCGTTCGTTCCATCGAAAAATGGAAACGCAAACAAGCCGCCAGATTTTCCGCACCCCCCGCCAGGGTTTTCTGGAATTTCCGATACTGCTCGATCTTTTTCGACCAAGTCTGAAACGTTTTTTCCCATTCTTCAACGCTGCCAAACAACGAATCCAAATTCCACTGATCCTCAACAGCCACCTTTTCCCGAACCGGGACTTCCTGAATTTCTGTCATCATCTTCCTCACTAACCACTCACCACTAATCACTAACCACTATTATCGTTCTTTTTGCAATAATTCCGCAAGATATTTTACCCAGTGCGTTAAAATCGGACTTGGCAAAAGAGGTGGTTCTCCTTTCATGAGGAAAATTCGGCCTTTTTGGACGGCTTCGACTTCGGAGAGCCGTTCCCACGCTTTTCGGGAAAGGGCTTCGTTGGCTGGTTGCTGCGTTTCGCACGGCTGGATTTCCAGAATGACTTCGGGATTCATCTGCAAAATCGCCTCTTCCGAAATTTTTGGGAAAGGGGTCTCTCCATTATAAACATTTTTTCCTCCCGCCATTTCCAGCAGGGGATTGCAAAGTCCATCTTTTCCGACGATGTAAACTTCCTCCAACCGTTCGCTTTGGTAATCCCTTCCCACCACCATCAAAACCCGTCGCAATTTTTTCCCACGACTTTTTTCCGCCACCTCGGCCAATTCCCTTTGCATTTCCGCAATTTTCGCCTCTGCCCGCGACTCCACACCGAAAGTTTTTCCTAAAAGTCGGAGCGAAAAATAGACATCCTCCAGGGAACGCTGCGGAATTTCCAGGACATTTTGGTCGTAACGCTCCAGCGTCTGCCGCAGTTCATCCGCCCCGACAGGAATCAAGACCGAATCGGGACGCAGTTTGAAAATAGCCTCATAATTCGGATCGAGAAAACCACCCACGCACGCTTTTTCCCGCGCGGCTGTGGGATAACGGCAAAATCGGGTAACGCCGACAATCCGATCCTGGCACCCCAATTCGTAAAGCATCTCCGTAATGGCAGGCGAAAGCGTCACCACGCGGGAAGGAGGGGAATCCGACCGCGAAACACCCTTTTCCTCTTGACAACCTGCCAGAAGAATGCCCAAAAGGAGACCGATTACCTTGAAATTTTGAGAAAGTTTCATAAAATTCGCGCCTCCCAAAGTCATTGCGTCGTAATCCACAAAAAGGGCTGCCCGGCCTCATCCATCCGCACCTCTTTTTTCAGGCCAGCCTGCGAAAGAAGCGTGTCCAGAAGCCGATCATAGGTGATTTTCATCGGGTTGAGCTTCACCGAAACCTCTGAAATTTCGATTCCTTCTGCCGCCATGGAATTATAATCGTATAAAAAGGGAATTTGCAGCCGTTGGGAAAGAGCGTCCAAAACGACCGATAACAAAGCTCCATCGACATTCGCACGAAAACTCTCAAACATTTCCCGCGGCATTCTTTCCAGAGGATAACCCACGGGGAGAATCTCTTCGGAGGTGATTTTTTCCGAAGGTGTCCAGACCAGTTCCATTTCCCCGGATGGTTTTTTCGTCATCACCGCACAATAACCGATGTAACGCAAAACATACGCCATTGCTGTTCCACGAGAGACCGTCTGGAGTTCCTCCCGCACGCAGTCCTCTTTTTCCAGTACGTCCCGAATCGACATGGGAACATGCACATTTCCCTTCAATTTTTGAGAAATTTCCCGCAAAACTTTCCGTCGCTCAACATTTTTCGTCTCAACCCCCACCGCCGGAGAGAGCTTTTCCAAAACGTTTTCCCACAATCGAGCTTTTTCCGCATCTTCTGCCGCCTCTGCCTGCAAACGCTCCTGCTCTTCAATCATTCCCTCCAAATACGGCCGAATTTCCCGCAGTTGTTGCCGTGAAAACGTTTTTTCGCCAGGCAACAGAATCCGATTATCCTTCGTCAACATTCCCAGGGCATGGTATTCTCCGTCCGTAATTTTCCGCAAATCGAGAACGTCCTCCTCATTTCCACCCCGCAACTGAACCCCGGAAAAACCAGTCGATTGCAACGCGGCTCCCCACTGTTGGGCCTGCATGGGCTGTAGGGGGCCATCGCAGAAAATTTCCAGTCGAATATTTTTGCTGGAAGTTGTTCTTTGTGCCCACAGAACGTCGCTGATTCCCCAAAAGAGGAGAAAAAATGCCCCCAACCAATAACCAAAGGAACGATTCATGGGAAAATCCTGAAAAAATGTTAAAGAATTCCAATTGTAACGACGATAACAAATATATCAGGAATAACTATTATTTTCAATATCTGAAATGAAAAAATTTTCAGATAAGGCAGAAAAACTTTATAAAACAAGGGAGGTGGCGGATGCGCCCGCTGCATGGTTGGATTATCGGATTGTGTCTGGTGGCGTTGGTTTGTCTGGCCTCGGGTTGTCAGTCTCACATTGGTGGGCAGACGCTTCCCAGTGGCTATTATCTGGACGACGACGTTCAGTATTTCGCCCCCAGTTCGTTGAACACGCTGGAAAATGAGACCGTGAAATTGCAGGCAAAATAGTTCCTTCCAGAGGGGGAACCGGAATCCGAATGAGGGAGGAAGGTTCCTCTTGGAATTTTCAGGAAATCAAAGGGGAATCATGCCTGATTTTTCGCAAATGTCCGGTTTGGGCTGGGATGTCAAAGGCCAGATTCTGTTGAACCTCGTCCTGCTTTGGACTGGCATGGCGGTGGTTGTGGGAGGGTCTGCCAAATTGCTGATACCGGGTGTGCGTCCCCGTGGAACGTGTTCAACGCTGATTTTGGGAATTCTCTCTTCCACCATCGGCTGTTTTTTCATGCGACAGTTTTTTCTCTATGTTATGGGGGATGCCCATTTTAACCCTATTTCTTTGCCGGGGATTGTTGCCAGCATTTTAGTCGCCACTTTTTTTCTGGGAATTTATCATTTAATCGTCCAGTCTATTGATGTGGGAAAGAAACCGTAGTACAATAACAGGGAAGTGTTGTTTACCTGGAGAATCATTTCTTGCGGAAAAGGAGAAACGAATGAGAGTGTTGTACGGGCTGATATTGTTGGGAATGACCACGTTGGCGATGGGCGAGGAAACCTCCCTCTTTCGGATAGGGGTGATTGGGACAGATACCTCCCACGTCCCGGCATTTGTGCAGCTTTTTAACGATCCGAATGCGGAAGGGTTGTATCGGCAGATGGAAGTGACCGCGGCTTACAAAGGTGGCATGATCGACAATCCCGACAGTTGGAATCGTCGAGATAATTATGCGGAACAGATCGAGAAAAAAGGAGTCAAAATTTACGATTCACTGGAAGAGATGATTTCTCAGGTGGATGGAATTCTCCTGGAAAGCGTCGATGGCCGTCCGCACTGGGAGTATGCCAAACCGGTGTTGGAGGCAGGCAAACCGTTGTTCATCGACAAGCCGATGGCAGGGGATTTGGTGGACGTGGTGCGGATTTTTCAGTTGGCCGAGAAGCGAAATGTGCCGGTTTTCAGTGCGTCCTCCCTCCGTTATAGTGAAGCGATGCAAAAAATCCGCCAAGACAGTCCTTACGGCAAAACCCATGGTGTAACGGCCTGGAGTCCCTGTTCGCTCAACGAGTACCATCCCGATTTTTACTGGTACGGAATCCATGGCGTGGAGACGCTATTTACGATGATGGGGCCGGGTTGCGTCAGTGTTTCTCGCACGCATACGGAAAATTACGATCTGGCTGTCGGCGTTTGGGAAGATGGTCGAATCGGCACGTTTCGCGGCATTCGCAAAGGAGCTTCCGGTTACGGCGGCTTGATTTTTGGCGAAAAATCGATTGTCATGGATGGAAAATACGACGGTTACAAACCGTTGTGTGACCAGATAGCCCTCTTTTTCGAGCAGAAAAAGTCTCCGATCGCGAACCGTGAAACGCTGGAAATCATGGCTTTCATGTCTGCCGCGGACGAGAGCAAAAAACTTCAGGGAAAACATGTCACGTTGCAGGAAGTGCTGGAAAAAGCGCAATCCGCCACGGTGAAAACATTTACGTTGAAACTGAGTGCGGAAGAGAAAATGACGCTGGATGATCAGGCCGTGACGGAAAAAGACCTGCCCGCACTTCTGGCACTTCCGGCAGATGCGGAGAATACCTATTACCGCGTCATTCTGGTGCTGGAAAAAGGCGTTTCGCAGGAGTGGGCACAAAAAGTTGCCGCGCAGTTGGGTGATGCCCTGTTGGTTCGGACGATTCTATTGCCGTAAGAGGGTTGTCAAGTCATTCCAAATCGAGTTTTTCCGGGAGTTCCTCGCGAATCTGCTCTTGCCGCACACGATGGTTGATGACCATCAGAAGGAGAATAGCCAGTGCCAGCGACGCGAGGAAAATCATCCAAAACGGAATTTCTGGCCACGCATTTTTGGTAAACGTATCGGAAGGGATGTTCGTCCACTGCGGTTTTTGAGCGTAAAACAGAGCGGTGGAACGAACGCCCACTTGAGAGGCATACGGCCACATTTTCAGAAAAAAGGCGTTGAACGAGACTTTTTGCCGAATATCCTCTCCGGTGGGAAAATTTTCCGGCAGTTCCAGACAATAGACGACAATCGGCTCGTTGGGACAATCGTCCGGGAGCATCCAGACAGGATACCATTTTTTCAAGCCCAACGCGTCGTCGAAAACTTTCTCTTCCCCCGTCGCCACCGCCACGCCGCGTAAATGAATCAGCTTCCCGCGATAGACTGCCGGTTGCTGGGTATATTGCGCAAAAAGGACTCTCCCCAGGCAGGCTTTCTGGAGCCTTTCCGCCGAAGTGTTTTGCAGCAGTTCCACCAGCATTTTCACAGCAGGTGCCTCTTTGTGAAACAGGGGCGTCCGATCTTCCACTGCCGACAGCACCGATTCATCCATTCCGGGAAGCGGTTCCATCTCCGTCTGATCCGCCAACCGCAAATGATTTTCAGGAGTGGTCGATTGCAAAAGGAGACGAAATAACTCATGATTGGCTGGTCGAAACGACTCTCGTATCAAAAGAGCCAACACTCCCAGGAAAAAAATCCACAAAACGAACTGACGACGTTCACGACGTGTCTGAAAAGGCGTTTTGGCAAGGGACGTTGGACGGGAGGATGGCTCCATAGGAATATCCTTGTGAAAAGAGAGGAAAAGGACAAAAACTACTTGGCACGATTTTCCCACGGAAATTCCCGGTCGGAAAGTCGCCTTTCGATAAACTCGGCAATCAGTTTCGCAGGTTCATCATTCCGATCGGCAATCAGTTTGGCACCCTGCGTGGAAGTTTCCAATTGAATGCAGTAAATATTTTCCAGTTCCTTTACTCGCAGGAGCCGTCGGAGTTGCGTTTCCAACGTTTTGGCACGTTCCACTTCCCGATCCCCTTCACCTGCCAGGAAAAGTGCCGACATGTTCTGATTCCAGTGAGGATTATTCAGCGTATCGATGAATTTCAGACCACTGAAATTTTTAGGCATGGAAATCGCCACAATTCCTTTCACATCGCCCATGAAAGGGTTCTTTTTTCGACGTTTCAGATTGGTTGCCCAGTCTTTATTGGCAAAACTGGCGGCCAGAAGTGATCCCATTTCGATTCCAATCAGCCCCATTTTATCGATATTGCATTGCCCTTTGTTATTTTCTTTCATCAGAAAACGTTTCAGTTGAGGAAGATCGTATAAAACCATTGCCTCGTAGATATCCTGATGGAATCGTTTGAATGTCAATTCCTCATATTCTTCGGGAGCCACTTCCACCTGATTACTCAAGCCATGTCCACGCAAATCAGGGACCAGAACCGCACACCCCTGAGCCTGTAAAAAGGGAGCAAGCGCGGCAAATTCTTCCCGAGAACCACCCCAACTGTGCAGCAAAATGATCGGAACGGAATTTTTCCCGCGATTTCCGGGATAAAAGGTGGCTGAGAGCTGGACGCCATCTCTGGTTTTCAAATCTTCCGCATCGACTTCGACAGGAGCTTTCAGAGGACGTCTTCGGGCTGTTGGTTCCTCCTCTTTTTCGGAAGCCGCACGGGAGGAACGTGTTGTCGTCGTCCGTTTTTGGGCATCGGCCACGCCTTCACTGAAAAGCGAAAAAACAACGGCCAATGTCAGCAAACGGAACCATAAAACCATGGGAGAATCAGGAATCATTTTTATCACCTCAAAGGGAATCACCGGAAATTACATTTTCAGGAAAAACAACATCATTCCTTAATATTAAACCACATTGCCTCGATAGTCAACACCGGGCAGGGAAATTTTTTAATATTTTTCCTTCTCTTTCTCTCATTGACATCTTTTTTTCTTTGTTTTATAATCCTTTTCAGGAGTCAATTTCCCAAGACCTTTCCCGACAACCCAAATGAGGAGAAAATCATGCGACGAAAACAGATTCTGGCAACGCTGCTCTGGATAACGATCTTGGGCAACATGGCCTGGGCGGAGGAGGTTGCGGAAAAAATCCAGCAGGGATGGGACGTGACGTGGAGCCGGTTTTACCATCCAAAAACCAGCCAATTCTACGATTTTCTCGGAAGTTACGAAACTGGCCGGGAACTCGATTACCTCCCCACGGCCCGAGAAGTTCAGGAACAGTTTCCCAACGTCTGCGGTTATGGAACAGGAATGGAAGACTGCATGATCAGCGCCGGCGTTTTGTTGTCTGCCGTGGTGGATCGCTATGAGGTGACGCGGGAAGATTCTCTGAAAGAGGATGCACGGAAAATTCTCCGGGGAATCCAGCTCTCCGCAACCGTCCACGGGTCTCCCGGTTTTCTGGCTCGCGGCGTCTGCCCGGAAGATGGGAAAAGCACCTATGTAAACACCTCCCGCGACCAGTACACCCATGTTGTCCACGCACTCTGGCATTATTACCATTCTCCTCTGGCGGAAGAGACCGAAAAGGAAGCCGTTCGCGAGTTGTTGCAAAGTTTTGCCGATCGGATGATTCGCAACTGCACCCCGGAAAATGATTACGATTTTCTCTGTTCGGACGGAAATCGTTGCCGACGGGGGATTTGCAAAATGTGGAACGTTCGCGGTCATGAAGCGGCACGTCTTCCGATGTTTTACGCTGTCGCGTGGGATACCCTGAAAACCGTCGATCCGAAAAAAGCGGACGTTTACTACCAACTTTATCGGCAATATCTCCCAGAAGCGGTTCGCCAGTCGCTGGCGTTGGACGACGCGACGATTCGCCGTTGGGTGCCGACGTATGCCATGTTGCAAATGCAGTCTTCGCTGGAACTCCTCTGGACGCTGGAGCCGGAAGGGGAACTGCGCGACCAGATGTTTCAGGCCATGAAAAGGATGGCGGAAAAGGCTCACGCGAAACTCCATGCGGCCGACAACACCGCGAAAACGCTCGATTTAACGCAACTTCCCACCGACTGGCGGCTCCCCGACGGCGGAATCAGCAATGGGAATGGGTATCGCCGCGTTTGGTACAATGTTCGTGAATCGGGTGAAGCGGCCTTGACGATTTTGATGTTTCCAGGAACCGAATGGACGCCGGAACTGGAAAATTACCTGAATCAGGCAATCCTGCGGGTCGATTTCGAGCGTGTCTCCACCTGCGGCATCTTCGACCTGCTCGGTGCTTACTACCGAGCCTTGAAAAAATGCCGATAAATTGCTTGCCTCCTCCGGTAGAATGAAATGAGGAGGAGTGAGGATGAAAGTTTTTGCGTTGATTGCGTTGTGTATCAGTCTCTGTTTTTTGGGATTCTCACTGGTGAACGAAGCTCCGTTGGAAGGGGGTTCGGGCGGTTACGTCTTTACCCGAATCTGGAGTTTGCCGGAAATGGACGAAATTCCGCAGACGAAGGACTGGAAAGAGAACCATTCTCGATTGACTTCCCGCGAAGAGGAGGTTTTTCGGAAGGAGTGGGAGGCAAAATATCCCGACGTGAAGGAATACATCACCGCAGAGCGTGTCCGAGACCTGTCCCGATGGAGCCGGGAAGCGATGGTCTATTATCAGGAAGTGAACTTGCCGGAACCGGAGCGACTTTTCTGGCTTCCCGTCTGCCGAGACGAAACGGGAAGTCGCGTTTTGCTTTCCACCACACTGGAACCGTTGCCGGGAGAGCGTCCCCTACACCGGGATTTGAAGGCGTTCGTCCTGTTCGATACCAACAAATTGAAAATCGTCTGGATCCTTGTCACGATTCGGAGCGAAATCTGACGAAAGTTCCCTCTTCTTCATCTCGGCGACAATCCCGATTTTCAGTATCCGCCGAGGAAAAAAGTAAGAATGGAAATATCTGCGTCTTCTGCGTCATCTGCGGACAATTCTTAACGTTGGAAGTAGTTGAAATTTATGGATTTATCCAAAAAACTCTCCTAAATTCTTTCTAAAAAATTCGTTTTCTCACACTTCCTTTTTTTGTCCGCAGATTACGCAGAAGACGCAGATGAGATTTTGCTTCCATCTCCATCTTCTGCGGAAACTGTCCTACGCAGTCACGTTCTCCACTGATGTTTTCAAAATATCAAAGGAAAGGTTTCAGGACTGCCCTGTCGGCACGGTTCCCCAAATGTTGGTGTGTTTCGAGGTCGATACTGTAGGAAATTCGCTGAACGGAGCCGTCGCAAAAGACGAAACCGAGCGACCCGGCATGAGCACTTCCGAACTGCTGTCGGGGAACGTAACTGGCGCGGTCTTGCAGCGGAGGCAACGTCGTGGCACGGCTGTTATCCGGGTCGGCTCCGCAGAATAGACCGCCGTCGTCGCAGCAACAACTCAGTTCGTAGCGATCCGACGCTTTGTTTTTCTCTCCTACCAGGTACGTGTTGGAGGTTCCGTCGGAGATTTCCGCAATGGTAATTTCGCCGCAGGAAATCATCACACCGTTGTACGGCTGCGTCACCCAACCAGTGTTATTGTCCGCGTTGGCATAGGAACCGGGATGTCCTGCCGTATCGACCGCGTCGGTTTCGCCGTAATTGGAGGCATAATCCCCCTTGGCAAGTTGGTCTGTCTTATCGCAGTTACTCGACGGAGGATTTCCTGCCGGGTAAATCTTGCACGCTCGCCGGGAAGGGCAAAGGAAAAACGGCAACGGCGTTCGATGCGTTTCCGTAATCTTGGCACGGTCTGGTTCCGAGGGATTCCCGTTGGATGCAAGCATGAACAACGCGTTTTGCTCCAGATACGGCAACAGGGAAAACGGCCATCCTCCCGGCTGTTTTTTCCCAAAACCACGATCCGGGTCTCCCGCCCAAGGGCAATTCCAGCCCGCCGACGGGAAACACTTTTGGGAGGATTCATAATTCAGACAGGCCAAGCCGATTTGACGCAGGTGGTTGTTGCACTGCATTTGCCGAGCCGCTTCCCGTGCCTGTTGAACCGCAGGAAGCAGCAGACCGACCAGCATTCCAATGATCGCAATAACGACCAAAAGTTCGACCAGCGTAAATCCATTTCGTTTCATGACTTCCTCCAGAATCCCCTTTTCCAGAAAATAAACGCCAAGCCCAATAACATCAAACCCCACGTCGATGGTTCCGGCACATTGGCAAATGTCAAATTCATATCGTGAAGCGCATTAAAAGCGTCGATATTGTAGGACAAATAGCCCATTCCATCGGCATTGAGCAGAAGATTGCCAAATTCGATAAAGGAGCCGGTATTGGTGATGGTAATATCCTGCTGCGTCTCATCCAACTGATCCGTCAGCCATTCGGCCAGCAAATCGCCATCCCCTTCGCCTCCATAAAACATCAGGAGGGAAGCAACCGAGTCCGCTTCTCCCAAAATCTGCACCCAACCGCGCGTTCCCAAAACGCCACTGGCGATACCCGACCCGGAGGTGACATCCGCCATGGCAATTTTGGTCTCATCCAACGTCAATCCGACAGTATTGTTTTCGGTCGTCAGTACCCAGTCCCCCTTCACCGTGACGGAAGCGGGATTCCACGTAAGGGATTGAGCCGTCAGGAGTTGCTGCGTGGGAAGGTTCGTCAGGAATCCGGCTCCGGTGTAATAGTAGTCGGACATGTCAACACCAATATGGCTGGCAACCGTGGCATTTTCTCGCGTCGTGATGGTGGAAATGGCTGTCTTGCCCGTCCCATCATCCTGAAATGTCAGAGCTTTCGCGACAAAATTGGCTGTTCCAGTCGCTCGCCAGTCCACAGCTTTCACATCCCACGTGGAATCGGAGCCATAGACGTTCAAAATACCAGTCCCTCCAAATTCCCCCATGATCACCGTACCATTGACTGTAATATTTCCGCCCGAAATATTGGCCGTGGCGTGCCAACTCTGCCCAATCCGAAAATTCTGGCTGCCGGAACCGACTTTAAGAATTCCCCCCGTCATATCGAACGTACAAGTTCCCCCCGCCACGCCAGATTGTCCCAGGGAAAGCCAATTCGTATCGATGGTTCCCGACTTCAATTCCAGCCGACTTCCCATGTTTCCATTTTCATCAACTGCCGTAGTTGACCAGATAACCAGATTCCCTTTGCTATTCTGATTATACGTTCCGCCATTCACCGTCATTTTTCCCAGCGAGTTCCCTTCTCCCAAAAGAAAGTCCGCGTTGGGGCCATAGACCGTTCCACCAGTAATCTGAACGGTACCGTCTCCATTGAGATCGTAACCCACCGCCGTTCTTGCGGTGAACCGGATACTTCCACCCGACACGTTCAAAACCCCTTTGCCGCCGAGCTTCTGCGTACCAGAGTGTCCGATATAAGAATAGCCTGAGAACGTCGTGGTTCCTCCCGTAATGTTAACGGTACTGGTACCCGTGGAATTTTCTGTGGCATGTTCTCCTTGATTCCCCACGAAAAGTTGCGTTCCTGTGACCGTTCCGCCATTCACCTGGAAAACCGAATTCCCTGACATTTCTGGAAAATAGCCCACGAAAATGCTTTGGGCTTCCAAAACGCCGTCACCGGAAACCGTCATGGTGCCCTGACCGCGACGTCCAATAACCAGCTTGCCAGTGGAATTTAAGGTGCCACCCGAAAGAGTGTACGTTCCCGCACTCCCTTCTCCGATATTCAACCAACCGGAAGTCGTAAACGTTCCGCCTGTCTGGACAATGGAACCTGCCCCACCATTTCCGACATGAATATCCGTCCCCGTAAAGGAAACATTCGCGGTTCCTGAAATCTCCAGCCTTCCTGAGGAGTTGGCGACAGTCCCAATCTTGAGTGTGGCTCCATAAGGTTCCGACCAATCGATGCTGAATTTCGTGATTCCCCCGGAAATTTTCATCACACCATCGCCGCCGGCACCAAGAAGAACCGCTTTCGTAAATTCCACATCCCCGCCGGAAATATTAACATTTCCCGTGACGCCGGAAACCGTTCCGATTTTGGAGAGACCTTTGAAATTTGTCGTTCCCCCGGAAATATTTATATTCGCGGCAGTGCCAGTTCCAATTCCGACCTGGACTTCGCCCAGAAAAGAAGTCCTCCCGCCGGAAATATTCATATTCGCGTTGGTTCCGCTTCCACTCCCTATTTGAACAAGTCCCGACATGGTGGTAATGGCATTTCCCTCAACATTCATCGTTGCGGTCGAATTATTGGCGACTCCGATCTGGAGTTCCTTCAAAAAAAAGGTCGTCCCGCCGGAAAGCGTCATGGAAGCATTGGCTCCCACACCATATCCCAGTTGCACATTCTGGTTGAACGTCGCTTCGCCACCGGAAATATTGACCTGAACGTTGTTGGAATTGCCTTCTTTCGTAATATCGCCTGTTCCAATGAGGACTTTGGCGTTGGCATTCCACGTGCCTGATTGAAGCTGGAAAAGCGTATTGACAGAACCGCCTTCAATAGCGTTCAAAGTAGATACATAGTTTCCAATCGAAACTTCACCCCGGGAATTGTACGTTCCGCCATTGATGGTAAATGTGTTGGTTCCCGTCTGGACATAAGTTCTGTCTTCGTTGGCATGCCCTCCGATACGGGAATTTCCCGCGACGGTCAGTGTACCACCCTTCAGTTGGACGGAAGAATTACTACTCAATTGGGAAAAGTAACCCAATGTAAAGTTTCTGGTATTGACAACCGTGTCTGCCCCTTCCATGGTGAAATGCCCTTCGCCACGTCGCCCTACAGCCAGGGTTGAACTACCTGTGGAAATCAAATCCAACTTCCCGCCTGAAATGGTGTAAGAACTGGAAGCACCCTGGTTTTCGCCGATGTTTAACCAACAGTTGGTACTCTGCGTCAGCGAAAACGTCCCCCCAGTCTGATAAACATGGGTATTATTGTAAAGCGTGAAATCGTTGCTGTTCATTTCCAATTCGCCATCTTTGAGATGGAGCGTAAAATTGGAAAGAGATTGGGAACCAGTCGTCACTTTCCCCGCGTCAATCGTCACGGTATCGCCACTTGTGGGAGTTCCCCCAGGTATCCATTGCGTAGTATCCGACCACGAACCCTCATTTCCATTCCACTTATATTCTACTGCCAGAGAGAAATTTCCAGAAAACAACAGCAGAAAAACAAGCATTCCCCACTTTCCCCGGTGAAGATATTGGGAAAAGCATTTACTGTAAATTACCCCCCCCCCCCGGCTAATGTATTTTGCCTCGTTGCTATTGGAAAATTCATAGCAGTGACCTCCTTGAAGATAAAAATTGTTATCTCGAAAAACCAAACTAAACGATATTATACCTGCGAAAGAGTCAAATGTCAACAATCTTTTTCAAAAATTTTAAAAATTTTTGTTTTTTTCCCTTTTTCCCCCTTCCAAACGACCCTCAAAAGAGGGGAACGCGGGACTTTTGAGGAAAACCTTTCATGACCTGTTGACATTTTTGGCGGAAGGCTTAAAATGGACGCAATCCGCAATGTGAAAACAGCCAAACACACTCAAATCGAAGAAAGATGGTTTTTTATGAATAAAACACAACGGACGGAAGCCCTGGCAGGACGAATTACCCCGGAAATGGAGCATGTGGCAGCGCAGGAGTACCTCACCCCCGAAACGATTCGTACGGAAGTCGCTCGCGGACGGCTCGTCATTCCGGCCAATCACGTTCATCTGGAAAAAGGACTGGTGCCTGCGGGAATCGGGATTGCGTGCCGGACAAAAATCAACGCAAACCTTGGAAATTCGCCGATTTCCAGCGACATGGGTTGTGAGTTGGCCAAAGTACACTGTGCCATCCAGCATGGTGCCGACACGGTGATGGATCTCTCCACAGGCGAAAATATCGCGGAAATTCGCCAGAAAATCATCGAATCGATTTCCGTCCCGATTGGAACGGTGCCGATTTATCAGGTCGTGGAGGAACTGGAGAGCATTGCCGATATGCGGCCTGCCGACTTCCTGCGAGTAATAGAGGAACAGGCTCGGCAAGGGGTCGATTACATGACCGTTCACTGCGCAATCCTGCGTGATTTTCTCCCCATGGCTGCCCGGCGGACGTTGGGAATCGTCAGTCGCGGCGGGTCGCTCGTGGCGCAGTGGATGACGATTCACCAGCAGGAAAATCCGTTCTACACCCATTTCG
>JAUNBF010000142.1 GCA_030527185.1 Planctomycetia bacterium
CGACACAACAGCCTCCCGGCATATGGCTGGATTCGTCGGGGCGAAGAGCGGGAACCAAAATCGAATTGTTTGTGTCAATATATCAATATTAATGGCGTCATAAATATCGACATGCTGGCGACCTGCGTCACATTTCCTGCGACGATTCAAAAACAACCATCCATGTATTCGTAGGCAACGCAAGATATTATCATTCCAAACGTTTGTGAAAATTCTTAATCAAAACCAACGCGCGCATTTGTTTTTTGTCTTCGTATTAACAAAACCTGAATCCGATCAAGCGATTATGGCGATTTTCCAAGAAAAAAGTACTCTGCAATCGATATATTTCTGATTTTTTCGACGCCGAAAACGGCATTTGCCCGATCTGCGTACGTTAATCATCGAGAATTTTCAAATTCTCGGCGCAAAAACGGAATTTTAAATGCGATTGAGTATAAAATTGACACGGCATTCGCCCGCATTTGTTCCGTTTACTTCCTCATAATCGCACCGGGGCAATCGTCGTCTTTGCTGAAACCAGAATACATAATGTTGTTCCAATGTACATTTCCGCAGCCCTCGTAAACCAGGACGTGGGGAACCGTCTTTACAAAAGACGCCTCGGAAACATACAAAAGCCCTTTCACATGATGAATAATTTTAACATGATCGAGCTTAAAGTGTGCATTATTGAAGTAGGAACATCCCAATAAACGCACATCATGCCCTTCGATGTGAAAACCAATCGCGCCGCTGTCCGCATAGCAGTCGCGTAAAATCGCCGTGGATCCCATGATTTTGTAATTGATGGAATCCTTGAGCATTTCGGGATATTCACCAGGTGCGGCAGGCGGAATCGGCCCTCCCCAAACGTGGCAGCGCGTCAGGCGGTTCGAGCCTCCACCGACATGGAAACCGACCGTGTAATCGACAACAACGCAGTCGGTGTAGTGGCTGTCCCCCCCGGTGGTGTAGAGCGCCGTGTTGCCGGCAAGCCCACTTTTCACACATTTGAAATAAAGGTTATTGGCGATCAACTCATATCCGTGCCCCTCACCATTCACACGAAGACCGTAGGGAAATCCATTCAGGAAAGTCGTATCACGCATCGTGAAATGATGGTAATTGTCGAGTGACATACACGAAGCCAACCCGTTTCCGTCGATTTGCCCACCAACGACAAACAGATTGTAATCCTCCGCTCCACCAGCCTTGATGCGCTCACGGTTGTACTGTTGGGCCGTATTGACTTTGAGTACGAACTCCATCTTTTGGGACGCACGCAGAATTGCCGACTTGTGCATCAGGAGAGAGCAAAGGTTTTTCACCACAATCGGTTCCGAGATTTCATAGACTCCGGCTGGAAAATAGAGCACCCCGGACGGACACGCCTCGATTGCACGTTGGATACGCGGCGAATCGCTTGTCTCACCCTCGGCCCGCGCAAAATTGGCGACCGATTTATCGAACACCTGATTTTCATCTGCGATCACCGCTCCGGCAAAAGCCAGAAACGCAAATGCACTCAACAACGAACAGAATGTTTTCATAATAAAACTCCTTCATTTTCAAAGTGAAAGTTTGGATTCATGGTGCTATTTCATCTTTATCTGCTGGAGGAAGGCTTCATTCCGTGCATCGCGTGCCTGAAGGCAGAAATCTCCATATTTCCATGTCGCTCCTGCAAGAAAAAGGATGATGAGAAACATCAAAATTCCGGATTTCAATCGGTTCCGAACGGGAAATTCCAGGGCCACCTGCGACTTTTCGAGTCCAAGACGAAGTTGAACGGCCAGGGAAAGAATGGAAAATGCGATCACGATTGCACTTCCGGCGAAAATTCTTTTAGGAATCACAATCCAGTGTGGTGTTCCAGCGGGATTGAAATTCGCATACCAGATGAAAAAAGCACTGTAAAGAAAAAGAAGCGCGATACCATACGTCCAGCAAAAGAGGGACCTTGCGTGTATTTTTCGCAACAAACGACCGTAGAAAAAAAGACGAAGAACCATCCCTGAAAGCAGGAGCAGAAGGCATAAAATAGTGTAAGGGTCCCCTCCTTCCAGCCAATACAAGTCCGTTGCAAACAAACTGAAAGCGAGGAACTCGCACAAAAACGCACCTGAATTCAGTATTCGGGCAGAGCGAAGCCAGCATCCTTTTCCGAACAAAAAACATCCTTGCCCGATTAAGAACAAAGAAAGAATCAAAAGCAGATTAGATTCCAACCCAAATTCGCCGAAATGGCAAAAAGCCAAAGGAACCGCAAGCACAATGGCAGTAACGCGCCAGCTCCACCCCCACAAAATGGAACAAATATCCTCTGCGCTAATATCCGCAACGTTTTTTGATGATTCTGACATTTTTTCTCCTAAAGTGCGGAATATCTCATTTCATTTTAAAATTTTGCACAACAGGATCATTGTAATCAATCCCGGAAGTTTTGTCAAGCATTCAAAAATGGGAAACGACAAATTATCTCAAGAAATTTTGGAAGAATTGCGCCTCGTGAACAAGAGAACCCGCGAAAAGTGAGCGGTCTACAAGTTTTTTGAAGGAGAGTTTGAGAAACTTTTGATAGGTTTACGCCGTTCGCGCCCGTCGATGGGGGGCGAGATGCGCGGGATGTGCAAAAACATTATCCTCCGCAGACGCACCTCGCAAATGTTTCATGGAGTCCCTCATTTTTCGGCATTCTGGAGGAAAAGAGCCATCGCATGAACCATGTTTCGCCCCAATTCTCGGCAGGCTTCTGGGGTCGTCTCCACGTCCGAAGAATTGGAATACGGCACTTCGATCGTGCCCGCGAAAAGGACTCCCGGCAGCGTGGATGCCCACATTTTGGAGCCTGCCGTCAGAATGCCATTTTCCGTCTTGCGGTAGTTTGCGACGTTGTTCCAGTCCTGTCCAAACGGCAGGTTGTTCGATTCTTTGTACGGGATTTTGCCATTTTTCTGACTCTTTTCGAGAATCTGGCAGTAGACTTTCAGGGCGGTCGCCATCTGGGAATTTTCCGGACCGGGGAAGTAGAGGTACTCGTTCATGCCGTGGCGAATCCAAGGGCAATGCAGGTCGAGGAAGAAGACCTTCTTGCCGGCAAATGTGGTGGGAATTTGAGCTTTTAACGCCTTGATTTCCGGGTAGATTTCATGGTTATAGTCGCGATTGTGGTCGTGCGGACGTCGATTTTTCCCTTGGTCGCCTTCTTCCACACCATCCTTATCCACGAACGGCACAACGAAAAACGACGCGTTTTCCCGCAGCCATTTCCCCGACGGCGACTCGGAAAGCACCTCGGTCAACATCCCTTCCAGAACCCAACTGGCAGTCATTTCGCAGCAATGGTGCCGCACCGTCAGCGCCACACCGAACGGCGTCTCTTTCGCGTTATTGGGGATTTGCAGCAACTCTACCGCCCGACCTTTGCGGGAGTGGCAGAGTGTGGAAAGTTGCAGGCGCGGATCGTTGGAATACGTTTCGAGGAACTTTTCCCAATCCTTTTGCGTGTAGAGCGGAGCCAGGGCGAAAATCACCGACGACTCGGCGGAACCGAACGTGTAGGTGAATTTCTGGGAATCATGCCCCGGTTTGTCGGAGAGGTGTCGCCAAGTTTTCCCCTCGTCCGTGCTGATAGCCGGACCGCGTGAGCCGACTTTGTTCGGAGCGTTGAAAACGAATTGCAGCGTCTTCCCCTCCGCATTTTTCACGCGGAATGCGTAGTAGAACCAGTCGTTCGAATCCCGCAAATCGGGTCGCACACGGATCGTTCCGGTGTCACCTTCCAGCGTGAGCGAGTCGACAACAATGTTCCCGCCGGGAAAGTCGGTGTCGATCGTGATTTTTTCTTCCGCCGCCAAAAAGGTGGAGAAAAACAACAAAAAGCAAGCTGAAAATATCAGTCTCATCCTCAAAATCTCCTTCGTAGCCACAAAAACCCAGTCCCAAAATTCCCACGTGACGGTAGGGATTCCAAAATGAACACCTGCTCACACCAATCTATACTACTTCTCCTATAAAATTCCCGCAAAAATCACACGGACTTTTTGACGACAAGATCAGTATACCACACTTTGCGAATGGAGTCAAGGCTGGAAGATGGACAGTTATCGACTATCGGAAAAAGATTCGAACGAATTGCGCCACGCGCACAGAAAAGCGAAGGAAAATGGTTAGCGGACAGAATCAAAGCCGTTTTTCTGCTCGGGAGTGGTCAGACTGTCGGCGACGTGGCAGAATCAGATGATGTTGATGCCTTAAAACAAAGGCTGTATCGTGGTCGCGTGGCGCGTTTGACGCAGGAACAAAAAGAAAAATTGTCGACTTGGCTGGGCGAAAATCGGTGCCTGAAGGTGGGCGAAATTCTGCAATATTTGAGAAAAATGTACGGAGTTTTCCTCTCTCGCTCGCACATGTGTAGGTTGTTGCGCGAACTCGATTTCGCGTACAAAAAGCCGAAACATGTCTGGAAAAACGCGAGCGAAAACGAGGTTTTTTACTTCGGCGATAGCTGCCTTCAGCGACACAACAGCCTCCCGGCGTACGGCTGGATTCGTCGGGGCGAAGAGTGGGAACTAAAATCGAATTGTTTGAGCCAATATATCAATATTAATGGCGTCATAAACATTGACACGCTGGCGACTTGCGTTACATTTCCCAAGACGAACAACCCGCAGACGACGATTAAGTTTTCAAAATAATCACCCATGTATTCGTAGACAACGCAAGATATTATCATTTCAAACTTTTGCGCGAATTC
>JAUNBF010000143.1 GCA_030527185.1 Planctomycetia bacterium
GGAGGTTTTGGCTAAACCGGACAGGTCGGACGTTTTGGCAAGACCGGATTGGATGTCGGAAACCGTTGGGATTGTTGAGGTTAGGGTGCGGGTGGTGTGGTTCCAGATGTCGGAAACGGTGAGGGAATTTTGGTTGGTGTTGAGGGATTCCAGTTGGGTTTGGAGGGTTTGGAGGCGGGAATTGTTGTCGCTGTTGTAGGCGATGGCTTGGTCGATGGCAGTGTTGGTGGTGAAGATTTCGACGCGGTTCGTGGAATCATTTTTCACTGCCAGGGCGGACAGGATGACACCAGCTCCAACTTGAACTTTTTCGGTGCCATAGGATTCGTCGGTATGGCCGAGGGGAATGATGGTGCGTCCCCAAACCTGTTCAGGAATATTGGTCATGAAGGTGTGGGCATAGCAGACACCGATCGTGTTACTTTCGGGCAAACTGTAGAGGTCTTGCAGCCAAACATCCCTTGCCGTAAGTGTCGAAATGGTGCCGGTTTGCGGCATTCGGGCTTTAATGGCGGTGATGTTGTCGGACATGGCGGGCAGGTCGACGGCAGCGTCAAACGACATTTGGACGGGGGGGATGATGACGCCGGGGGTGCTGGAGGTGACGACGAGGGTAAGGGTGTCGCAATGGGTTTCGGCTGCGGTCAGAACAATTTTGTAAAGACCGTTTCCAATTTCGTAAGTCGTGTTTGTACAAGCAGTTAGAGCATTTCCATCCATGCTGATTTTACAGGTATGGTTGGCCGCGTCACCCGTGACAATGCTTCCATCCGTTTTGTCCCAAACGCTGTAAGTGATTGAATATTCAGTGTTTTTAATCATTTTAGTGGCTCGTGAAAAAGGTGTTTGGAAATAACCAAATCGGAAAAACAAACGGTCCGGTCTCTAAAATTGCCAGTTCCTCCAACGTCAATTTTTCCAGTCGTGTTTCTGTAAGTGTATGTAAATAGCGTACTTCCATCATTATACAGGCTCCGTTTTAGAGGGGGATTTTTTAGGTAAATAGGCGTTGGTATCCTTGTCCCACTCTCCCGTAAGCAGGCATTTTTCATTTAACAGGCGGAGTCCTGGGAGACCGCAGTCGTTTACGTGAAACACCATGCTATGAGCCAAATTCGTAAACGACGGGGCATTCAGCGAAAACTGACATTGTACCTCGGAACTCCATGTTTCAGAGCCGCTCGGGAGATTTACATAAACGTAAATCGTTCCATTACAACCAGTTAGCAAAATATGGGGAAAAGAATAGGCACGATCAACTTCCAAATATGGTTCCACATTGCTCTGTATTTTCCCATCGACATCCAGTTGTAAACAATACGGTATATCATTATTGGTGCTTGTCTGGGTAAGTTGCAGATACCCATTATCCGTGAGAAATTGGAGTGTAAAAGTTCCCGCCGTGCCAGTGAAACGCTTGTAGTAAGGTTGTATCCAAATCTCACACGAAAAATTGTTCAGATTCAAGCCGGGCGAAAGGGAGGTACTCAAAATGGCATTGGTTCGGTCAGACCTTGCCTGAAGATAACCGCGATAATAATACAACCCACCTTGGAATACGAAGTCATCCACAAGGGTTCCGCCCTCCAATGTGAGCGGTCGATTCCAATGGCTGAGGTCGGTCGCTCCCGGCTCCGGCAGGAATTGCGCAAAAAGATACACATCCGGCTTTCCCTGGCTTTGGCTTGCCGTAACTCCGCGTCTGTAAAAGGTTTCCGTTAATAATTGCTTCGTCATTTTGCCTCCTACGCCAACGTCGGCACAACAAGTACATGGGCAATCGTCCCAAATGCCGACTGCGAAACCAGCACCGAATAACGGGTACTGACTTCCGGCGTCCAAACACCTTCGCCGCACCCGTTCCCGACAAAAATCATCCCCGCCGGCCATGAAAACGTCGGCAACGTCGCCCCCGTTGTAAATTCCACACGGCTCATTTTCATCCCCGTTCCCACCGTCACCGTCACGGAAGTCAAGGCCGTGCAGCTCAAATAAAAACTTGTATTTTCTTCCAGCGTAATCGTAACATCAGCACCATCAACGGTTTGCGTCGACAGACCATCCCGCAGATTTTCCACAACACTCTCCACCTCCAAAACCTTATCCGCCAACGCCTTATCATTCTCCAACAACAAACTCCCCCCACCCCCCGTCGCCACCGGAATCAAAATCGTTATCAAATCCCGATATCGTGCTATCGACATAATCCTTACTCCTTGTTTTTCAATGGGTTACAAAATGATGGGAGAAAAGTTTCCCCCACCATATCCTATTTTTTGCCACATCAGCCCGTACACGCAATGACGCAACGTGGATCCAAAATGGCCGGAGTTCCTCGTTCACTGGCCTTGAACCGAACGAGAATGTCCTGCGTGAAGTCCGCTTCGCTGAATCGTGACGAGCGTGTCACCGTCATCCCCCAGTTTTCCAGATACGCAAACGCACGCCGGAAGTCGCCGATATACCAGTATTTAGCAGCATTGGCCGCCGTAATATTGTTCGCCAGAAGACGTCGGTAGGCAAACGCGCTGTCGAGAATCTGGTAATGGCTCAACGGATTCGCCATCGTGACGGTATGGTCGCCGTTTCCATTGCCGCTCGTCCAGGTAACTTCGTTGTTCAGGAAAATGCGACTGGCGGTATAACGGTTGCCCGGCATGACCAGCACCGTGTTGGAGTGCAGCAGAATCGGGTCTTGTGTGTTCGGGTCCAGCATATCCGCAAAAAGTTGCTCCGCCGCGTCGACGTTCTGCCAATCCTCCAGAGCATTCCCCGTCAGCTTGTTCACCCACGGGCCACTGTCGCTGGAGGCGTAATACGTATTGTAGGAAGTGCCGTTTTGCGAATACGAATTGGTGATTCCCAACACGGTGTCCAGAATCCGTTTTTCGCGATCGGCACCGAGAATTTCACCCACTTCCGCCGCGCGGCGCAGAATCAATCCGGTCTGGTCAAAGAAAATCGCTTCCCGTGTCACCGGCACGATCAAACCATGCTTCGTCGTTTCCGGGGTATCGACGTATTCCTCCCCAAAACCGGCATTGGGATACGGCATTCCCTCGTGTACTTCCATTGCCGCGCTATTGATTTTGCCCACTCCAGGAATCCGTTCTCGCGACAGGCGTGAGGGAATGACGCTCACCAACCGGGAAGCCACAAAGGCCTGATGATTGTACGATTCGAGAATTTTTGCGTGAACAATTTGCCCCGCCACGTTCAAAAACGCGGAAGAATCGACCGCCTCACTCTCCAAAACCGCACTTCCCGAACAGGGATCCATCGCTCGCACCCACTCCACACCATCCGGCACCAACGCTTCCGCCAAATCGCGAAAACTGAAATCTTCCGGCTTCAGTTGTTTGGTTTCGATCGCTTCGGTGAGGTGTTCCGTGGTTTTCCGCGTTCCGTCCAGTTCCACTCGCCGTTTCAATTCACGATAATTGATTGTTTTCATAAAGGTTCCTCAAGTTTTGATGAAATAACGAAAATTTCCGAAATTTTGGGGTTTTTAAGACGTTGGAGCGTCGGCATGTTTCGGATCGCTTCCTGCTACACCACCGCGCAGAATGGTCGAAATAATAGCCACAAAGACCATCTCTTGCGGGACATTTTCCGTATGACAAATCCGTCCGATGGCCTGATAGGAAGCCGTTACTTTTGCCACGGCACTCCGTTCCAGATACGTTCCGGCACTGTTCAAAACCGGGGCGACATAATTTCCCAAAGCCACCGATGTGTCGGTCGTGTCGTCCAGTTCAAACGTTCCGGTCGTCGCGATACGAATGTAGCCGCTCGTTCCTGCGGGGGAATTTTCCATCGCAATGCCGAGAAAAACTTCCGCAAATTTTTCCTGCGTTTTGGTTAGCGACGTATCGTAGGCAAAGTCCGACGCAGGCCGTGCCTGATTGTTGGTGTCCATCCAGAGCAAATCGCCTGTGTGAATCACCACACTGCTGGCCACCTCAGCTGTAATCGGACTCGTTTCTCCCCACTTCCAACGCATTTTGTTTTCCAACATTGTTTCTCCTCTCGTGTTCTTTCTTAAAAATAGCTCGAACTCTCTGAAAATCCGGCCGTAAGGTTTAACGACAAATTTTTCGGACAAACTCTTCCGTAGTCATTCGTTTCTGCGTCCAGACAGACGCCTGTTCCCGCGAAGAAGGCATTTCGCACGGCATCTGTTTTTTCATCCATTCCAGCCACTGCCGTTGGAGGGATTCCTGCTTTTTTTGCAGTGTGGCCAACTCTTCCCGCAAAACCTCCAGCAAAAGCGTTTCCGCCCGCTCTGATTCAAAGAGGCCGGAAGTGGTCGCGGGGTCTGCCACCAAATCGACGCTCTGTACCGCCAGAATCTTCTTCACCACCACCGTATCCCCTTCACGCACCGTTTTCGCTCGGATATTATGCGAAAAACCGACATTTTTGGGAGCGTTGGCCGCATCCCAAATCAGTTGTTCCGCCAGGGGATGGTGGGGGTTGAAGTACAAATCCGCATACAATCCTTCCTCTGGCCGAAACACCACATTCCGAATGTAGCCGATACGATCCTGGTAATCTCGCGGGGTAAGCGGGTCTCCTTTCGGGTGGTTCACATTGACTTTGGCACCTTCATAAAGTTCTTTGGCCTCCAGAAGCGTTTCCGGGGGATAACGTCTCCCATTTTTGGATACCAAACCCAAAATTTTCACGCCGCTTAAAATTCC
>JAUNBF010000144.1 GCA_030527185.1 Planctomycetia bacterium
ATCATCAATTATCAATTATCAATTCTTCCCTCTTCCTTCTGGGGTGGTAATAGCGGTTTTTCCAGCGCATCGAGAATCGCTCCTCGAATTTTCAGCATCACTTTGTCCGACTTGCGAGTTGTGTTGTACTGCTCGTACAGATCGGCAATTTGCTGGGTGGTTAGAAGAACGCCGAAACGTAAGATATTCTGTTCCAGCGCGGCTACGCATTTCTGACTGATTTCCGGCGTATCTTTACCTGCCAGAGCGACCGAAACCAACGCACTTTGCACCGTCGGCGTTCCCAGCCACGCCAGCGCGTCGGCAGCCTCTTTCGCAAAGGTTGTTTTCATCAACATGGGAATCAGAGGTTGGGACAAATCGGAAATATCGTAAAGCGTTTGCGGAACACCGGATTCCTCGGTCTTTTCCGCAGCAAAGCTCCGCTTCTCCACCCAACCACCCTGATGGGAGTGGGCAATTTCCAACGCCCATGCCAGGCATTTCCGCGTTTCCGCTTCCCGCTGCTGCGGAGAAATGACGGTGGACGTGAAAATTCGCTGCGTCTGCGTCAGGAGCAACTCCAAATCGGAATCCATCGTCGGATACGGGAACCAGACACAACGGGGTGTCGTTTCCGCCAGTTTTTCCGCTTCCTGGTAATCCTCGCTCCACGCCAGAAGCACAATCGGCAAATCGGCCAACTTCGCACTCTGCGAAAAAGGTTGCAGAATCAAATCGGGAACCTGGTTCAAAATATCCATGTCGATCGCGACCAGAACGTAATCGCTGCTGGAAGTCGCTCGCTCGAACATCTCTTTCGCAGAGGTGGCCATGTCGAACGCGTATCCGTGCGACAGAAAACGACCACCCAGAATATTCGCTTCGGGAATATCCCGTTCCACAATGAGGACTTTCGATTTTCCCTCCGTCGTCAGGAACCAGACCAGTGTCTCCATCACCAACGACGAGCCGGGAAAAGGTTTCTGCGGCTGCCATTTCATAATCGTTTCCAGCCCCGCAAAACGAAGTGACCGATTCGGGGATTTCAGCGTCTGAACCAGCGTCGAAAGTGTCTCTCCGGCTCGCGGCTGCAACCATGCCACCTCCTGCGACTCACCCAGAAAAACCACTGCCAGAATCGCGGCGGTGTAAAATCGCTTTTCCAGGCAGTTTCGCAACAACGCTTCCATTTCCGTCGTGGTAAAATCCGCTTCCAGAATGGCCTGATACCGCTCGGATGCCAAAATCGCCTCCGAACTCGTCCCCACTTCCGAAACAATCTGCTCAAACGTCGTCAGAAGATATTGTTGCCGCACGCCGGGATGGTTGGGCAAAAGGTGCCACAAGGCTGTCGCCAGTTGGTACGCCTCCCACTCCAGAACTTCCAGCGTATTGCCTGTCTGCGAAAGAAGCGTCTGCTTTTCCGCACTCCAACGCCAAAGAACTCGAATCGTCGCGTCTGTACCAATCGCCAGCAATTGTGCCTTGTCCTGTAAAACCGTCGTCAATCTTTTTTGAAGATACTCCGCCACCTCCTGTTTCGGAACCGATTTTCCCGCCACCGTTTCGCTCCACCCCATCGCCACGGCTCGATACAACGCCACCTCGGCCATCGGATAACGTACCGCGGACTGCATAGCCAAAAATTCCAACGCGGCTGCACGGAGTGTCTCGTCTTCCGAATCCAGAACGGCTGTCACCGCATCCACTGCCGCTTCGCCAAACGTCCAGAGTGTCGCCGTCAAAGCCTCTTTTTCCCCACCCGTTTCCGCTTGGCCCAATCCCAATACCATCGCGGGGATGGCGACGCTGCTGTGAGAACGCAACTCCTGAAGCGCCTGCCGACGCACATCGGCCTGAGGATCAGAAAGTTGACGCAACAATCCCTCAATCACCTCCGAATCGGAATAACGTTTTTCCAACGTCTCCAAAACCCATTTCCCCAATGCCGTTCCGTCCGGTGCCAGCCGTTCGTCCATCGAAAGAGCCAGAAAATAGTTCTGCCCCATCTGAACCGCCAACTCATACGCATCCTCTTCCGTCGGATTCAGCGACTTCACCTTCTGAAACATCTGAATCGCAATCTCGTACCGCTCCAATTGCGTAATCAGCTTCGCCGCCTTCACCAACTCCAGTACCGTTTCCGGCTTCGTCGCCAAAATCGCACGGACACCCGCGTCGCCAAACTGACGCCCCTTCTCCTTGTCGAAAAAATAACCGTACTCGCTCTCATCCTCCGCCATCGCCTGGATTTCCACCTCTTCGGAAGGTTCCGCGTCCGCCTCCTCCTGCGCAACACAAAACGTCCCCCACGCCAGCACACCCCCTAACAGGATACTCCAAAATTTCCACGAGCAGGCCATCGTATTTTTCTCCTTTTTCTCCAAAAATTCAAAAGAAAAATGGATTAACGGATTAATTGATAATTGATAATTGAAGGCGTTTATACAAATTCGCATTTTTACGAAGGACGGAACTATCACAGTAAAAAACTTTCCATAGTTATTCAGGTCGGAATCAAAGTAATTATCAATTATCAATTATCAATTCACTCAAACGGGTTTTCCAGTAATCAATTTGTTTCCGAACCTCGGCGGAAGCGGTGGAGCCGTAACTGCAAAATGCGGAAATGGCTTTCTCCACGCCTAAAATGTCGTAAACCGAAGCGTCCAATTCCGGGCATTCGGCCTGAAAATCGCCCAACGGCAAATCGGCCAGCCGAATCCCGGCGTCCATCGCGCGACGTACCAGACGACCCACCATGCCATGAGCCGTTCGCTGGGGAATGCCGCGTTGGATCAGGAATTCCATGAACGTCGTTGCGTCGAGATAGCCGCGATCCAGTTTCGACGCAATGCTTTCGCGATCCAGTTCCATCTCCCGCACCATGTCCGCCGCCAAGTCCAACGACGCTCGCACCGTGTCAAAGGCATCGAAAACCGGTTCCTTGTCTTCCTGCAAGTCCCGATTGTACGCCAACGGCAACCCTTTCACCAACACCAAAAGCGTCTGCAAATCGCCAATCACCCGACCCGTTTTGCCGCGAATCAGCTCCAGTAAATCGGGATTCACCTTCTGCGGCATGATCGAGGAGCCAGTACAAAATCGCTGTGGCAGGCGGATGAACCGGAATTCCACCGTCGACCATAGGATCCACTCTTCCGCCCACGTACTCAAATGCTCCGCAATGAGTGCCAGCGCAAATGTGAATTCCAACGCAAAATCCCGGTCACTCGAAACGTCCAGACTGTTCGCCGCCACCGCCTCAAAACCGAGCAGTCGGGCTGTCTCAAACCGGTCGATCGGAATCGACGTTCCTGCCAGTGCCGCCGCCCCCAAACTCAGCGTATTCACCCGTTTGCGGCAATCCGCCAAACGCTGCCGGTCCCGTTCGTACTTTTCGCAATACGCCAGCCAATAGTGCGGTGCCAGAACCGGCTGTGCCCGTTGGGTGTGCGTATAACCTGGCAAAATGCAGTCGAAATCCGCATCGCAACGTTCCACAAACGCCTGTTGCAAACGTTTCAGCAAACCATCCAGTTCGTCAATCGCGTCCCGAATCCAGAGCCGGAAATCGGTCGAAACCTGATCGTTGCGGCTTCGGCCTGTGTGGAGTTTTCGCCCCGTGTCGCCGATCCGTTCAATCAACGCCCGCTCGATGTGCATGTGAATGTCTTCCAGTTCCTTCCGCCACGGAAAATTTCCCGACTCAATTTCTTCCTGAATGGCCTGCAAGCCATCCACAATTTGCCGGCACTCGTCCGACGTGAGGATGCCCACCTTCGCCAGCATTCGGGCATGTGCCTGCGAACCGGCAATATCCTGGCGATACAACCGCTTGTCGAAACGGATGCTCTCGGTAAAATCTTCCATACGGGGGTCGGTTGCCTGATTGAAGACGCCACCCCACGCTTTTTGGCCCGGATTGGATTTCTGCGCTGTCATGTTTTTTTTATCGGTAAAAAAAGGTCTCTCATCTACTATAATTTCCCTGTCAGAGAAAATTGGCTATTCCCCCCCTTCTCATTGTATCACAAACAGAATTTTATGCAATCGTATACCCACCCGAACTTTGGGAAAGAAAAAAGCGTCGTTTAAATTCATTTTAATGGTAAAAATTTTTCAGACCGCATTTTCAAGCATCCAGGTAATAGTCACATCAATATTTACAAGTTTAACGGAGTACTGGCTCACGAATTTTAGTTGGTGAGGCGAGAATGAGTACCGTATCCACACAGGTGGCAACTCCAGAATTGACGACGCGGATGTGGAAATTCCTCCAGAATTTTTCCTTATTCTATATTCTATATTCTATTGCGGAGCAACAGACTTCCCGTATCCCGGATTTCGCTGGCCGCCAAAATGATATTTTATCTCAGAGAAGGTGATGGGAGAACTCTGTGTGTTGGAAAATCAAAGAACCCCCAATAATATCAATAGGCTCTTTTTCCATCATCGTTGGCGGGAAGCTGCGGATACAAATGTAGTCCCATTCATTCCTTTGGTAGCCCCTTGAAAAAAATGGGAATTCGGTTAAACTGAGGGAAATTCTTTTTTGTTCATTGTGCCCTTATTGTAGTTGCTCTTGGAACAGAGGCGATAGGGCGGTTTTTTTGAGTGAGAGTTTACTCAGAAGGGATTGGAATCCATGACGAAG
>JAUNBF010000056.1:0-1773 GCA_030527185.1 Planctomycetia bacterium
AAACAACAGCCACAACCGAGGCCGTCCGCAATCGGATGACAAGCTGGAAGTTTTTTCACTGTTCCACGAAGGCAAAATCCCGGCGGATGTTTTGGGACTTCTTGACCTTCCCAAAGCGTCTGTTTACCGTTGGTTTTCGGAGTGGCAAAAGCAATCCCCTTCCACGGAGGAAGGAAACCTGTTGGGAAAACAAGAGGAATAGGAAAAATAAGTTACCCGTCTCAAAATTAGTCTCAAAATCCCTATATATTTTGAGACTTTTGAGACTTTCGGCGTAAACCCTTATTTTTACGGCACTTACGTAGTCTCAAAAATATTTTGGAATTTTGAGACTTTACCTATTTTAACACCCATTCCACGCCTAAACCAGATTTTTTTGAAAAAATCCCTGAATCCGTATGCAGGGGGAATATTTTTTATGAAAAAAAGTGCTATACTGTGAATATCAGAGAAGCCCTAAAGGAGAAAAAAAAATGTCAAGTGTGAGCATAAAAGGCAATGGCTACTATATCCGCTTTTCCCTAAACGGAAGCCAGAAAAAGATTTACGGTTTCACGAACAAACGTATTGCCGAACGGACGGGGGAAAAGATTGAATCTCTCATAGCGTGCCGAAAAACCGGCGGTCTGACGGATGAAATACGGATATGGCTCAAAGAGATTGAAAATTCAACACTTTACGACAAACTGGCACAACTGGGGCTGGTGGAAACACGGGAGCCGGAAAGGACGCTTTACGGACTTCTGGAAGCGTATCAAACAAGTCAATCGGATGTTGCGGAAGAAACCCATAAAGCATATCTCAAAGTTTTTCATAACCTTAGGGAATTTTTCCGGGAGGACATTCCGTTGTCGGGAATCACGAAAGAAACGGCGGGACAATTCGCTCACTGGCTGAAAACGGAGAAATTGAATCGGCGTGGGAAGAAACCGCAACGATACGGAGAACCCACCGTAAACCGCCGGATTTCAATGGTTAAGCAAATTTTCCGATACGCGGAAAAGATGGAATGGATGGGAAAAAATCCATTTGAAATTCTCAAAGGTGGCGAATCCGTAAACCCGGATAGACTGGAGTATGTGCCTGTTGAGAAGGTTTTGAGAGTGATGGAATATTCCCCGTTGAAATGGCGTGTTTTAATAGCTCTCGTACGTTTCTGCGGCGTTCGTGGCTCGTCGGAAGTTTACCGTATGGAATGGTCTGATATTCATTGGAGCAGCCCCGAAGAACCCGGCTGGATTTCCATTCGTGCCGGCAAAAACAAACGCCACGGCAGGCGTTTCCGCATGGTGCCGATGTGCCCCATCGTGGAACAAGTCCTATCCGATTGGTTCCACGAATCACAAGAAGGCCAACCCCTCCTTTTCCCCGGCATGAAACCCCGACAGAATTTTAGTACAATGACCAAAAAACTAGCCGTCCGTGCGTTGGGCAACTGCTGGCTGAACCCGTGGTACAACCTGCGAAAGTCGTTTTGTTGCGACCTTCTACCCGTCGTTCGCGATATTGCCACCTATGAAGCAATTACAGACCATTCCTACGCTGTTGCTATGAAACATTACCAGATAATGACAAAAGGCCGCAACCTCAAAGGAATCGAACAGGCCGCAACCCTTTTCTCCAATATCGGCATTTCATCCGATGGAACCCCTATTTTACCCAACGTGGGCTGTACGGAAAGTGTGTGTGCAATCCAGAAAGCAGGAAGCCACTGTATTCCACGGGATGAAAGCGACGAAATACGGGGGCTTAAATGGGGGCTACTGGGGGGCT
>JAUNBF010000056.1:1783-27055 GCA_030527185.1 Planctomycetia bacterium
ACCCCCCGGCCAACGCCCCGCAAACCTGGGGGCTTGCAGTGCATTGCAGAAAAATGCGACAAAAAGAAGGAATTGCCGGAAGTCCTTGAAAATACGTCCTTTATGCACAATAAAAGGCACGCTTGCATGGACTTGCAAATGGGTATAGTGTGCCAGAAAGGCCCATAACCAACTTCCCGACGCACCTCCCAGATCGAGAATTTTTCGGAAGTGGAGAATCTCCGCCTCCCGCATTTTCTCCATCAGGCCAGGAATCGTCCGCACCGCCAACGAGTGCATCCCCAACACAAATGACCGATTATCCTCTCGGGCACCCAACAAACTGTTGTGCGACGGAGCCGGAATTCCTGCCTTGACCGTCCAGGCAAGTTGGCTCCACTGCCGCAGACAACCCATGGTATGGCGAATCATCGGCACCATCGTTTGCGGATGGTTTTCATCCAGAATCTCACAAAACTCCGGCAAAACGGCATATTTCCCCTCCGTCCGCGACAACAGCGACAACGAACACAACGCGTCGAGCAAAACTTTCGTGCCCCGCTCATCCCACCGCAACTGCCGAGCCAATTCCTCTGCCGAAAGTGGCTCTTCCGCATGAATCAGAGCGGAAAAAAGGTTCAATTCGCAGGCTGCCCCTAAAATACAGGAGGCTTGATAACCCTTGGAAATCTGTTGAATTTGTTGAAATGCACGATTCATATTTAATATTTAATGATGAATGGGTGGTGGGTGATTTTACTTGTGGTACGGAAATTCGCCCAAAATCCGATTCCAACGCTGGAGGTTTCGCTGGACTTTTTCGGAGGGGGCTGCCGAGGTTTCTGCTGGAGTTTGCGACGTACTCTGGCCGGAATAACTGTCGGATTGGATGGTTGATTGCAAATCGTCTTCGAGAGATCGTTTCGGGCGGATTCCCAGACGCTGCAAATCGGCATGGTACGCTTTCACCGCTTCCCGTGGCAGGATTTCGTCGTCCGCCACGGCTCGCAAATAACGGATGAACGTCGTCTGGTGTTCGGCCTGATTGATTTTTCGGCCATACAGTGCCACGCGGGCACCATATTTCTTCGCTTCCCACAACATGTGAAACGCATCCAGTGCCGTTCCTGCCGAACCGCCCAGAATCCCCACCACCAGCGAGGAATCGTAGCGTGCCAGCGACTCCATGGCCGCGGGACCATAATACGGAATTTTGAGGAAAATCGGCCGTCCTTTTCCCACCACACCCGCCAACGTCCGTACGATGTGGTCGTTCACAAACTTCGGAACATCCTGGGGAGCATTCGCGCCGGGAGCGTTGGGACTGAAAACTTCGAGAAAATGCCGAAAACCTTTCTTTTCCGCCTCGTAGCGAAAAGCGTTGTAGGCATTGAGCGATTCCCAATCCCGATCGAGATCGTTGTTGAACGTGATGGAATAAAGCCCCAAATCCGCCCCCAATTTTCGCTCTTCCGGTCGGCACTCCGCCTTGCCGCACATGGCATGGTCAATCGTGGCTGTCCGAAAGGGACGCGATGGGAGCGTCGGATAAACCCCTTCCGCGCCCGCCAGCCAAATGTCGGTCGCGTCGTTCGCACGGATGGCTGGCGTGATGGTGGAATTTTCAAAAAGCCGTTCCCGCAGCGTGAGAACCTCGTTCGTGCTGGCACTCATCAGAACAATATCGACCAGCCCCTGCGCAATCACTTCCCGAATCTGCGAACGGTACTGATCGAGCGTTTTGAACGTCGCTTCCCCCGCGTGCTGTTCAGGACTCAGGCCGGGGGCGGAAAGCCCAAACGCCATATCCGCGTCTTTTGCGTCGGCCAAAATAAACTCTTTACACTGCGTGTCGGCCAAAATTTTAGCCAGTTTAACATCCAGGGATTTCTGCATGGGAATTTCATCATTTCAGGAAGAACCAAAGTGACCCAAAAGTCGAAAGAAAAAAATCTTTCACCTTTTCCTATCTTTATTATGTTCCAAATTCTCCCTTTTTTCAAGGGTTTGACCTGCCGAAAAGGAAAAAATAGTGAAAAAAAATCCAGAAATTTTTTCCCACCCGTCTTGCAATCTCTCGCCAGGGATGTTATACTTAAGACAGTGACAGGGAAACCGGTCGCTAAAAATCCTTCAACCCCTAACGGATTGGGACTCCTATTGGTGAGCCGATACTGAGCTCATGAGGAACTCGCAATACAAGTAGCTCAAAGAATGTACAGGTGTGTATCCCTGGGGAACACACATCACAGGAAATTGAGTCTCCGAGTATCCGCCTTTAATTCATGGGCTCTCCAATACCCCGATCGACTTGGGCTGTTGAAGGATTTTTTTTGGACTCTTCGCTCGATTCGCCGCAATAATACGGTTTTCCATCGAGTAAAATGGCTCCGTCCGATGCCAGGCCGCGGCAGAATCCAGTGACCGCGCCGCGAGGGGTGTGGAGGGTGACGTGACAGTTTTTCTGCGTGCAGAGAGCGTCGATTTCCTGAATCAGTTTCTTCTCATCGGAACGAATTTCCCCGATTCGTTGCCACCAGATTTCCAGAAAAGTCTCCAAAAAAGTCTCCCGCGAATGAGCATTCCCCACTTCCGGTGCCAAATCGGCCAGCGTGACGAGCGTCGATCGGAGAAAATCGGGAGCTTGCCGGACAGAATTGTGAAGGTTGATTCCCACGCCCGTTACCAGGATGCCCGACGCCAGCGATTCCACCAAAATGCCGGACAATTTCTGGAATTTTCCCGTTTCGGCAAGGAAATAAACGTCGTTGGGCCAGTGGATGCCAAATTTCGACGCCAACGGTTCCGGCAGCCAAAACCGCACCCAATCGACGATTGCCAACGCCGTCGCCAGCCCCACAAGAGGCGTTTTGGGAAGCGGAATCTGCGTGGCTTCGCGGGAAAAAACCACCGAAAACATCAGGCAACCTTCCGGGGAATGCCAGCATTTTCCCTGTCGTCCTTCCCCGGCATTCTGCCGTTGGGCCACGATCAGAGCAGGCAAATCTCCCCATGAAAACGACGGTAATTCCACCCACCGACGCGCAAAGCGATTCGTCGAGTCGATTTCCGCAAAATCCAGACGGGTGGCGAACAAGGGTGTGGACATTTTTTTCTGTTTATGGTAAAATCAAAGAAATTTAGGAAATATTTTCACTTTTTCGGATAAAAGACGGATGACAGCTTTCCTTTTCCTGTGGCTTTTTGTTCTCGGAACGATTTTCGGCAGTTTCCTCAACGTCGTCGTCTGGCGGCTGCCGCAGGGGATGAGCCTTTCATTTCCCGCGTCACACTGCCCACGCTGCCAGCACCCCATCCGCTGGCGGCATAACATTCCGCTGCTCGGCTGGTGGATGTTGCGAGGAAAATGCTACGACTGCGGCGAACCGATTTCTGTACGATACCCTCGGGTAGAGTTTTTCTGTGGTATCGGATTTCTTTGCCCGGCCTGGATACCGTTCCTTTGTTATCCCTGCGATCTCTATTCGTTCACCATTTACATTTACGATGTTGTCGTTTTCATGACTCTTCTGGCAATCGGGCTGATCGAGATGGATGGCAATCGGGTTCCGCTGAAAATCCTGATTCCCTGGGGACTGATGGCCATTCTCGTCGTCGCGTTGTATTATCCTTCTTGGATGTTTCCTGTATATGAAATGCTTTTTACGCTTCCGGCCTGGGTTTTCCTGCTTGCGGTGGGGATTCGCAACTCTTCCAATCCAGCAGCCTGGATACTGGTCATGATCCTGCTTGCCCTTTTTCCCTTCGGCATTCCCATGCTCTGGGTCAGTGCCCTCATCACTGGCATTCACCACCTGTCCTATCTGCCGGAAGAAAGAAATCAGGGCATTTTGCCATGGAGTATCCTTCTCCTGCCAACCTGTCAGTTGGTTTACGCGTTTTGCCTCTTTTGGGTAACACTCTCCTTTGCCGCCTGGATGACAACTTGAACGCCGGAAGGATTTTTGGGAAAACGCTTCCGGCCTGGAGACTTTTTCAACGTACCGTCGCGTCAATCGGGAAATGATCTGAGGGAAACATTCCGTTTTTCTTGTCACGAAGGATTTTTGCCGTGAGGACTTCCGCGTCGGGTGAGACGAAAACATAGTCGATTTTATGGGTAAGCGCATCGGCTCGATAGCCGTGATACGTCTGGACGTTCGCTTCCGTCGGATGGACAACTCGGAACGAATCGACCAGTGGAGATGGAGACTTTTTCAAGCTCCCCTGAATTTCGACTTCCTCACCTCGCAAATACCGAATGGCTGGAGAATTTTCCGCACAGTTGAAATCGCCCGTCAAAATCACCAGTGAGTTTTTCTCCTTGCGTTTGGCGATAAAATCCGCAATCTGCACCGCACTGAGTTGTCTCGCCTTTTCGCTGATATGATCGAAGTGGGTATTGTAAAAATAGACCACCCGTCCGGTTCGTTGCCCATTTTTCCGTTCGTGAAACTTCCCCCAGACCACCGTTCGCGGGCAGGCATTCTCCCACGTGATCGACTGCGGAACGTCCGGCGTGTCGGAGAGCCAGAAAACGCCAAATTCCTCCGCGTCCATCTCCCAACGATCCTTGCGGTAGAGAATCGGCGTCGATTCCCCTTCGTCGGGCGTCGACATGCGCGAACGGGTCCAAATGCCGTAGTTCGGAAGACGTTCTTTCAAATCGTTCACCTGATGGAGGTTTTCCCGATCGGTCAGAATCGCTTCCTGAACGCCAACAAAATCGTAATTCCCGTCACGGATGATTTCCGCCACGTGGTCGCGACGGTTTTTCCATTCGTTCGGCTTTCCAATTTCGCCCAGACTCAACCGAATGTTAAACGACAGTGCCTTCACCGGCTCGGTCGTTTCCGCACAGAGCATCCCCAGGCCGCATAAACTCCAGAGACACGCTAAAATCCATCCTTTTTTCAACAACCCCATACGTCTGCTTTCTCCCATTCACTTTTACAAAAGGCTATCGAACGTTTCACCGCCTCGAATTTGTCCGGGGCGTGAACTCCACACTCAAAACTGCAAAATCGGTCGTATCCGATATACTTCAAACCACGAAAACCATCGACAAACGGTCGGTCGTCCTCTCCCGGCAACGTCCGTCGCGGTGGCTGCGGACCATTTCCCAGATGAACGTGTTTGATGTACTTTCCGCCTGCGATAAACGCACCCATATCGCTCGGCTCCTCCGATGCCATGTGATAGAAATCGCCCATCGTGCCGATTCCCTCACTTCCGGTATCCTTCGCAATCTGAGCCGCGTCTGCCACCTGCCGCAAAAACCACGACTCATTCCGTGTCAGCGGTTCCATCACCAGGCAGGTGTTGTGTTGCAGCGCAAATTCGCCCAACATCGGCAGCGTATCCATCAAAATTTTCCGAATTTCCACCGGTGGCAATTTCGTCGCACCGTTGAACGCCGGGACGTAAATGACCGCTTTGGCACCGAAAAAACCGGCATTTTCCAACGCTTTTTTCGCCGCATCGATTCCTGCCGGACGCCGGGACGGGTCTTCCGAAACGATCGTGGCGCCGCCAGAACCGACACTGATACTGCAAACCACAAACCCTTCGTCGCGGAACATCGGCAGTTTTTCTTTCAGCGCTTCGCCATTTCCCGAAATTTCAATCGCCTCCATCCCCAGTTCCCGCATTTTTTTCAGGCGATCCCTATCGTTTTCCGCCGGGAAAAGCCGTCCCCAATACGTCGCAAAACGGAGCTTCGCCCTGGCAACATTTTTCTGGATCGTCTCCCTGTCCAAAATCATTCCATGGCTCCACCTTCCCGAAAGAAAAAGGGCGGAAGCTGCCGCCGAAGTTGTCCAAAAGAAATCGCGTCGATTCATTTCTGTCTCCTTATAAATAGGTAATCATCTCTTCCAACGTTTTTCGCTGCGTGTGCATGGGCGAAGGTTGCGCTTCTGCCGCCGGATAACCGATCGGGAAAATGGCAATCGGCGTCAGGTTTTGAGGAATCTGGAATTCCGCCACCAGTTTGGCAGGATCGAAATATCCCACCCACGTCGTTCCCAGCCCGCAACAGGCCACCTGCAAATGGATGTGCGTTCCCACAATGGCCGCGTCCACCACCCCGCTACGATCCTGGTCGAATGGACGAACCCACTCTTCCTCCGCGTTGGCGCAGACGATAATCGCCACCGGCGCATCAAATAAATAAGGCGTACATGTCCCCAATTTTGCCATCGCTTCCGGCGTTTGCACCACAAACAGGTGTACGGGCTGATTATTACATGCCGTTGGAGCCAGTCGAGCGGCCTGAAGAATCGAATCCAGTTTCTCTTTTTCCACTTCCCGCGAATCCAATTTTCGCACCGAGTAACGATCTTTAGCCAATGCCAGAAAATCCATTTTCCCACTCCTTCTCAAAATTTCTCGACACCAATCCAATCAGGATAAAGTATCCCAACGATAGCGTCCTGAATCCATTATACGAACCTTACGTCAGAAAATCAAGGGCGGGGAATAAACGGAATCCTCTCCCAAAAGGTTTTCTTGTCGAGGCATTTTTTTCCAGTAGGGAACCGCCTCCTTGTATAATATTGAAAATGGACTACGATTAGGAAAAAAAGGAGCCTTTCATGCAATCGATTCAACTTTCGCGGCGTCCTGAGTGGAAAGAGCCGTTTTTACAGGTAATTCAAAACGGATGGCAACGTTTCTGGGTGGAAGACCCGATTGCCAAAGCGTTGTGGGAGCCACTTCTGGAACATTTTGCCCCGTTCCATTTTGCTCTTGTGGAGGAGAAAACGGAAGAAATCATGGCGGTGGGGTTGACGGTGCCGTTGGCGTGGAATGGAGAGAATGAGGAACTCCTGCCGCACGGTTGGCATTGGGTGCTGCGACAGTCGCTGGAGGATTGGAAAGAAGGGAAAAAAGGGAAGACACTCTGTGCCGTCAATGCGGTCGTCGTGCCGAAGTTTCGGGGACGGAATCTGGCGGAAAAAGTGGTTCTGGAGATGAAAAAAATCGCCGTTGAACACGGTTTCTCACGGTTCATCGCTCCCCTGCGACCGTCGCAAAAAGAACGCTATCCCCTCATGCCCATCGAACAGTATCAGAACTGGAAGCGGCCGGACGGGTGGCCGTTCGACTCCTGGCTTCGGGTGCAGACGCGACTTGGAGCCAAAATCATCGGAGCCTCCCCCCGCTCCATCGTGATTCGGGCTACTCTGGATGAATGGAGTGCGTGGACAGGCCTTCTTTTTCCCTTTTCCGGGGATTATATCGTCCCCGGTGCGGCCGTCCCTCTCCAGGTTGATGTGGAAAAAGGGGTTGGAACACTCACTTCCCCCAGTATCTGGATTGCGCACGAAATTCGCTAGCTTTTATTGCGGCAACGAAGCTGGCTGATGGTCGGCACGATTTCCAAGATAACCATGAATTTCCGGGTCAATACTGTAACTGATTCGATGGACGGAGGCGTCGCACATCGCCATTCCCCAGCTTCCCGCGTGGGCACTCCCAAAAACGCCCGTGTCGTATTGAGGCCGATCCTGTTTGGGGGTGGTGCCGGTGGTGAGGCTGGTTCTTCGGAACGTGTCGCCATCCATCCCGACGTAGGCCGTTTCGTTATCCCCATCCCCGGTGCAGGTTTCATACTGTTCTGGCTGGACGTACTTTTCCCCCAGCAGATAGGTATTGGTCGTCCCATCTTTAATCTCCGAAACGCGGACTTCCGAACGACGGTGCATGGAGCCATTGTACCAACTGGCGGAATTTTCCCAGGTTCCATCCCGCGTCATGGTTTTGGCCTTTTCCCAGGAGGAGGGTTCGTAGGTTTCGTACCAGCCGCACGCTCCCCAACATCCGGCGTAATCAGTTTTCGCACCCAGCCCCACCGTGTCGGAATTGATAGGCGTTCCCGCGGGATACGTCTTACATGCCCGACGGGATGGACAGGTTAGGAAGGGCAAGGGGGTCTGTCCTCTAATTGCCGCTCCCGCACGTTGTTCCGGGGTAATTTCGTCCGGCTTACCGTCCGCTCCCAATTGGTGAAGGGCGGTCTGCTCCATGTACGGCAGAATATTGTAAGCCCACCCACCCGGCTGCTCTTTTCCACCGCCGCGATCGGGGTCGCCTCCCCAGGACCAAAACCAGCCACCCGACGGATATTTGCCGTTGGTACTTTCAAAATTCAACGCCGCCAGCCCCATCTGACGCAGTTGGTTGCTGCACTGCATTTGCCGAGCCGCTTCCCGTGCCTGTTGCACCGCGGGTAAAAGAAGCCCTACCAACATTCCGATAATCGCAATCACGACTAACAATTCCACCAACGTAAAAGCGGGTCGTGCTTTCATAAAATTTCCCCTAAAATCATGAGTTTTTTGGCATTTCAACAAGTTTTCCTGGTGATGCCCTTCCTTTTTAAGCAAAACATTCCTCCCAAGATTCCCAAAACTCCCAAAATCCATGTCGAAGGTTCCGGAATATTCGCTGACGAGATATTGGCAACCAGGGCATAGCCGAGATTATCCATTCCGGTGAGAAGGCTCAAATCGACAATTCCCCGCCACGAATCCGCCAGAAGGTCACTCAGATTTTCGGGAAGCTCAACCGTTCCTGCCGTCAAAATCATCATCGGCGTATCGGTAACGGCGTGCAAACCCAAATCGCCAAAGTCGAAATCCAACACACCTTCCCCCAAAACCGCGTTTCCCGTCACATCCAGTGCGTCGTAAATTCCCTGCCCACTCACTTCGAGCAAAATCCGTGAACCTGCCACCGCATTCAGACTATCCATAAGCATGTTGCCACTGCCTGTTAGCGTAGCGTCGGAAAGGAGCGTCAAATCGCTGTTGGCAATGGAACCATCCAATTGCAATGTCGCTCCTGAAGAAACTTCCGTGGAGCCACTGTAAGAATTGACCCCGGACAATACCAGCGTCCCTGTTCCCGTCACGTTCAGACCACCGTCGCCGGAAAGTCTGCCGCTTAAGGTGATTGTGCGAGCCGTGGTGGAATCGTCGGAATCGGTCGTGTTGAAAGTGGTGCCGTCCTGGGTGCCGGAAAGGGTGATGTTCATGGAACTGCCCCAGTCCGCAAAAGCTCCCACGGTGGCATTGCCAAACGTGACTGTTTTGTTGGCTCTCTGTGTTGAGGAATCGGCTGTCGGCACAAAAAAGATACCTGCCGCGCCAACGTTCAGCCTGCCGCCATCGGTGACATTCAATTCAGCATCGTTGTTTCGTGAATTATGAACATTGATTCCATACAAATTTGCCACGCCATCGCCGGAAATGTTCAATTCGCCGGAACTATCCCAGGAGATGCTTGTCCAGGCATTTTTCACATTCAACGTTCCTCCCGTGACATTCAAAACCGCATTCCCCGGCCAATGCCCGACCATTAAATTGGCATTTGTGGTCTCTTCTTTATTCGTGCCAGTAATCGTGAGCGTCCCTCCCTGGATGTTCAGCGTGGAGGTTTTATCAGACAAACCGCCCGCATCGGAAATACGAATGGTATTGGCGGACGCATTGGCCCCGGAGCGTATCTGAACTTCCGCACCCGAAACCGTGATGTTGGATTGCGTTTTCCCGGAAATAGCCAAAATACCTCCCAATGCGTTGATCGCTCCCGTGAAGGTATTGTTTACGTTTGTCAGAGTTGCCGTCCCCGTCCCTGTTTTAACCAACGAACCTGTCCCCGCAAAAGGTGCGTTAAAAACAAAATCTCCCGCTCCGCCAACCGTCAGCGTACCACCCAACTGGAGGGGATGAAGTATGTTACTACCGTCCACATGTTGATTGAACGTCACCGTCGTATTGGCTGTACTGTTCAGGAGCGTTCCGCCATTGCTGGTTACGGTGAAACTGTTGCTTCCGCTCTGATTTCCGCCGACAATTTCTATCGTGCCACCATCGAAAACCCTGGCCGTATTGTTACTCGTCAAACATCCCAGGTTGGAATTTCTATAGGCCACCAGATTACCAATCCGCAACGTTCCCCCTGCCTGAACCGTAATGGGAGACGTAACGTATGTATCTTTAAACAATTTAGCGTTTCCGGTAATGTCCAAAACGCCTTCCGCAATCACCACATTGGCAGCCGTTGTCGCATAATTCTCATCCCCTTCGATTTTCATCGTTCCCGCTCCCGATTTCGTGAAACCGGAACCGTTCAGCCCTCGGATGGTGGCCGTTTTGCCATTCGCCACGGAGAGGGTGATTCCTTCATTGGCCAACGTTGTTTTGCTGGTCTGGATGTCCTGGTCAATCGTCAACGTCGCGTTTCCATCGGAACTCAACTTCACTTGCGCATAATTTTCCCACGTCTGATTAGGCACAACCGTTCCCGATTCGCCAAACTGGTAATCCCAGACTTTTTCCGACCACGTTCCTGCCGTTCCCGACAATTTCCGGGAGTAAATGTCCGCAAAACTGTTCGTGGAAGCACTTCCGGCATTATAAACCGAAGTCACTTCCGCAGCCGACAAACCACGGTTATACACCGAAACGTTGTCGAAATATCCCTTCATATTTCGATTGTCTGCACTGTTCTGAAAAGCAGAGCCTGCCAGAGTGAAGATTCCCAACATCTGGTCGGAGGTGCAATTGGTAAATGTACCGATACTTTCTCCATTGAAATAGAACGTTCCTGTTCCGTTTGCCACGGTGAAAACGAGGTGATTGTAACTCCCTGAATCGTTTGTACAATTAAATGAACCTTGAGGGAAAGTCATATCGCCAGTATTGACATAGATGCCCGAATTCAAGCGTGTCTCCCCGCGGGATTGAAAACGGAGTCCCGCCTCCCCATTACTCCAGGAAGTATCCGAAGAACCCCGGACGGTCCAGTAATTATCCCAACCCTGCGGATCGGCATTGACCCACATGGAAACCGTGAAACTGTTAAGCGTCGCCAGGCTTCCAAAGTCCACATAGGCAGAGGCGTTGCCTTCCGACGAGAGTGCTTTTCCATCCCCATTGGCAGCATAAGTGAAAGAGTCCGTATTGTAACTACCATTCGCGGGCGTTTTCGTCAAATGAAAACCATTCCCGGAAGAATCTGCCAGAGAACTGTTGTCAAAATTCCAGTGTGCCAGCAACGCGGCATGAGAAATCTGGCATGAAAACCAGGAAATACCAAAACCAACCAACAAGACAACCGCCAAAAAAGTCCCCTCACGGCCTGCAAATGTTAAAGCCGGGGGGGGGGGGTAAAATAGAGCGTTTCATGAGTTTTCTCCTGAAAAAGCTTTGTGAATCTTCTACGCTTTTCCCATTATAACAGAAATTTTCCCATTGTCAACAAAATATTTTGGAAAAATCCCAAAAAAGCAAAAAAATTTATCCAACACCATCCCACCTCCCCTGCCCTACCAGAGGAGAGGGGTGTTGCCCTCCCCACTTGCTACAGGTTATCGGTGGGATGGCATGGAAAAACGTCTAATCGAATTCCTGAGCCAGTTTCACCAGTTTTTCCAACTCCTGCTCTTTCGTATTTTTAGGCGAAACCTCGGCGAGGAGTTTTTGCACGGTATCCCAGTGGGCATTGGCGGTGTATTCGCTCTGCCGCAGGAGGAGTGCAAAGAGGGCAACGGAGGTGGCAAGTCGAAAATTCCTGCCCGGTTCCGTTTTCGATTCGGGGTGGTAGGGGAATGGGATTTCGACCAGCGAACTCTCCTTTTCTTCCGGCAGTTTGTACCGCAGTTTGACGAACATCCATTCGGGCGACGTCTCCCGCGTGGTGGTGGGCTGGACTTCCGGGGAAGGCTCTTTTCCCTGTTCTTTTTCCACCGCGGCATAACGGGGCGTGTCCACGTTTCCCCCATCAGGAACCGCAACACCGTGGGGCACCAATTCGTAAAGGGCGGTAACGCTGTGCCCTGCTCCCATATCGCCGGAATCTTTGCGGTCGTTGTGGAAATCACGGTCTTCCAGTTTCCGATGTTCAAAACCGATGAGCCGATAGGCGGCGACATGTTGCGGGTTGAACTCGATTTGCAGTTTGACATCTTTGGCAATGGTCAAAAGGGTGCCGCAGAACTCGTCGCACAACAATCGCTGGGCTTCGCTGCGGGAATCGACGTAACCGTAATTGCCATTTCCGTGGGAAGCCAGGATTTTCAGCCGGTCGTCGTGGTAATTCCCCATCCCGAAACCGAGGACGGTGAGGAAAATGCCACTTTTCGCTTCGCGGGCAATCTGCTTTTCCAGTTCGTCGTTGTCGGTTCTGCCGACGTTGAAGTCGCCGTCGGAACAAAAAATGATCCGATTAACGGCCTCTTTGTTGAAATTCTTGCGAGCCGTTTCATAGGCCAATTCCAGCCCCCGACTACCAGCCGTGCTGCCGGAAGCGTGGAGTTGAAGAATCGCTTTTTCCAGGGTTTGCCGTTCCGATCCAGAGGTGGAAGGGAGGTGCATTTTGGCATCGTCGGCGTATGTGACAATGGCAACGCGGTCATTTTCGGTCAACTGCTCCAGCAGTTTCATCATCCCATCTTTCACCAACGGCAATTTATTCCAGTCACTCATCGAGCCGGAAACGTCGAGCAGGAAAACGAGATTCATCGGTGGACGTTTTTCTTGCGGAATTTTCCGACCCTGGAGCGAAACCTGTGCCATGAGAAGTCCGTCCTGCCAGGGATGCGGATGGATTTCCACCGTCGTGGCAATCGGGCACTTCTCTTCCGGTTGGGGTTGCGGAAAATCGTAGTCGAAATATTGGAGAAACTCCTCCACACGGATCGCTTCCGGCGGTGGTAGGACTTTTTGTTCGGTCAAATATTGGCGAGCCACGGTGTAAGACGCGGTATCCACATCGATACCAAACGTCGAAAAAGGGACTTCGGCAGGATTTTGGAAACCGTTTTCCTCTCGTGCCGTGTAGGAATTGTGGTTTTCCACCGGGGCAGGTTTTTCCGGCAAAATGGGGGGCGGAATGACGATGTTGGGCGGATTCATCCGCCGAGAAAAGGATTCCATCGAGCGACGCTCTTTGGCGAGAACATTGGAACTCGTCTGTCCACCCGCTTTCAAAGCGACCGCGTTTTTCTGCTTTTCGGCAGTGTGGACATTTGGCATTGGCGCGGCTGGTGGCGTGGCAACTGTTTCTTCCCGTAGAAATTCTTCCGCCATTTCCACATCGGGATTTTCGCCTTCCGCGGGGACAGGCATCGCATTTTCCATTATTTCCAAGACATCTTCCGATACTCCATTCTCCTTTTGGTCAAAAGCAACCGCGTCGAAAGCGGTGGTTTCTTCATTCTGTGGGTCAGAAGTCTCGGAAATACAAGGGGAATGGGGGAGTTGGGACAAATAAACAGAACCAGGCTCCTCTCCACCAAATGGATGAGTCAGGAAGAAAATTCCGCCTGCCAGCAAAAGGAGAAACGAGGCTGCCACCGTAAGTAGGGGCAAAATTCGCCGCTTTTTCCGCAACGGGAGTGGCATTTTCCCCGTTTCGAGAATCGGTTCGTGTTCCAGAGCTTCGGTCAGGAGCGTTCCGAGCTGGCGGATTTCGTCGAGTTCAGCCTGGAATTCGGGATGTTGCAAAAGGAGGTCTTCTATCTCCTTCTTTTCCGTTTCCGGCAGTTCCCCCAAGGCATACGCCGTGATTCGGGGGTCTGTCTGGGGATGAGGGGTATCGTGATTCATGAGAATATTCCTGTTATTTTGAGTTTTTTGGATTCATCGCTTTTCGCAATTGCCCGATCGCTTCGTGAAGTAACCATCCGACCGACGAACGACTGATTTCCATCACAACGGCAATCTCATCGTATGTCAGTTTTTCCTGAAATTTCAGTCGGATCGCTTCCCGATGGCGTGGGGAGAGTTCGTTGAGCTTCTCCAGCAGCATGGCAAGGGTCTCCTGTTGTTCCAACTCCTTCGCGGGGGAAGGGGGCTGGAGGTTGTTTTGAAAACGGTAAATCAGAAAATCGTGAATTTCCTGAAACTTTTTTTGCCGTCGCAACAGATCGATGGATAGGTTTCGCGCCGTCTTGTAAAGCCAGGCTCGTCGCTCTTTCGGCGGCTCCTTCTGCTGGCTTAACCGCAGGAACGTCTCCTGAACGATGTCTTCCGCGGTGGCGGCGTGTCGGACCATACGGTGGGCGTAGAGCCGAATTTCTCCATATTCATCGGGGTGTTTTTTGATGGCAAACATTTTGGAATCCAGAAAGAATAACCGGTTATTTCTCCTCTCTTCTCAGTATGACGGACAAAGAATGAAAAAAATAGTGGGGGAGATGAAAAAATCCGGCAGAAAAGCGTTCTCCCCCCTGTTGAATCTTTTGGAAAATGACGTATCCTATAATTATGGACGAAAGACGAAAAAACGCACCACGCCGAAAGGGAAAAAAGGATTCGTCGGAAAAAACGCCTCGAAAACTCCCTCCCCCCAATGCGGCCACCCGAAAACAGATTCAGCAATTCCTTCGCCCCTGGGTTCGGAAGGGTGAGGCCAATCTGCGCCGTTTGCAAAACAGATCGGGTTGGTTTTCTCTGGGACGACGTTTTTCGCTGATTCGGAAAGGAATGTCGCGGTGGAGCGAATTCTGGCGGCGAAAGGGGAAAACGCTGCTGGAAAAAGGAACGTTTTCTGAGGCAGTGGCAGCTTTTACCAAAGCGTTGGAATGGAATCCCGAATCGGCAGACACCTGGTGGGAACGTGGGGAAGCACGTCTTCTGTTGCAGGAAACGGAAGCTGCCATGGAAGATTTTTGCGTCGCTATTTTGCTGGAGTCTCAACGAGCGGAGTTTTATATCTCGCGTGGGAATATCCTGGGAGAATGGAATGCCTGTGCGGCAGCGTTGGCGGATTATCAGCAGGCGCTGGAGCTTTCCCCGGAAAAGAGTTTGGTGGCGTATTATGGCTGTGGGAAGATTTACTACACCCAGGAAGATTATTCTCATGCGGAATTTTGCATGAAACAGGTTTTGGAAGAGGATTCTGATTTTCTCCCGGCCAAAATCCGTTTGGGGTATTGTCTGTTGGTGCGACACGCGGCGGCAGAGGCGGTTCGATGGTTCCGTGAGGCGAAAGAAACGCTGGAAGAAAGTTTTTCCCACCATCCCGATTTTACCGATATGCGTCATTTTTTGCGGGAACATCGCCCGGAAGAAGTGGCGTATGTGGACAGTTGCTATGGCTGGATTCGTTGTTGTGTGGCATTGCGAGAAAATGAGGAGGGAATCCGTCTTTGTGATCAGGTGTTGGCCTATCTCCCAGATTGTGAGGAAGTACGGATTGCCCGTGGGGAATTGCGGCTTGCGATCAGGCAAACGGAAGAGGCACTGGAAGATTTTCAGCATGTTCTGCGCAACCATCCTGATTGTGGAGTGGGTCTGGCACGCAAGGGAATGTGCCTGCGTCTGTTGCGGCGTTGGGAAGAGGCAATTGCCGCGTATGAAGAGGCACGGTTGCAGCATGTCAAAGACCCTGACGTGTTGGTGGGATGGGGAATTTGTCTGCAAAAACAAAACCGTCACGTGGAAGCCATGGCAATTCTGAATCAGGCCATCGAAGAATATCCACACTTTGCCGAAGGATACTATCGTCGGGGAATTTCGTATTACGAAACGCAGCAATTGCCTGAAGCACAGAGAGATTTTCGCCGAGCGGTACAGATCAATCCGCAGAATCCCTATTACTGGAAAGACCTGGCAATGGCCTGCTATGTCGATGAGGATGTGGAAGGAACCCTGTTCGCCGCGTCGCAGGCTGTGGAACGTCATCCGAAGTTGACAGAAGCGCATCTGCTTTTGGCCGCCTCCCAACGGGATCAGGGAAACTTTCAGGCCGCGTTGGAAGAGGTGAAAATCGTTCTGGATTTGGACTCGCAGTGCGTGGAAGGTTGGATTCTGCTTGGTTTTGTTCAGTATCATCTGGATCACTTGCCGGAAGCGGTGGAAGCCTTTACGCGGGCGTTGGAAAGAGACCCGAATCATCCCATGGCGTGGTCGGGACGGGCCTCGGTCTATACGCGGCAACAGGAGTGGGAAAAGGCTCTTCGGGATTGCCGTCGAGCGGTGGAACTGATTCCGCAGCAGATACGGTTCCACTTTCACCTGGTCTCCCTGTTGTGTCAGTTGGAAAGATGGGAAGAAGCTTTACAGACCTGTCGTACCATGCAGGAAAATTTTCCCGAACAGGCGGTTCCATGGGTGATGATAGCGGACATTCACATGAAACAGGAACGTCCTGAAGCGGCCATTGTGGCTTTGGACAATGCCCTGGAAAAGGCTCCTGGGGAATTTGAGATTTTACAGCGAAAAACGATGGTGAAATGTTCGCTGGGATTGTATCAGGCCGCGCTGGACGATTTGAATTCGGTGATTGCGGAGCTGAAAGAGCCTGTGGAGGAGGAACTTTACCTGTTGCGTGGTTCCATTTATGGGAAGATGGAGCGTTGGGAAGCGGCTCTGGAAGATGTTTCGCGGGTGATCGAAAAAGATCAGGAAAATTTGCAGGCGTGGTATCAACGCGGCATGATCTGGATGACGTTGCGGCACTATGAAGAGGCGTTGAACGATTTTGACTGGGTGGTGGAGCACGATCCCGAAGCGATTGAACCCCGTTTTTCGAGAGCCTTTACGCTTCTGGGTCTCTTTCGGACGGAGGAGGCTTTTGAGGAGTTGGAACAGGTTCTGGCGATTCGTCCCGATTTTGTGCCCGCCTTGTGCGAGAAGGCGATTTTGCTGGCCTCCCTGGGTCGCAAAGAAGAGGCCATTGCCCTTTACAATGAAATTCTTCGTGATTTCCCGGACAATGCCCGAATTTTGAATTTCCGGGGCACGTTGCTGGCCAGTAAAAAACATTTTACGGATGCTCTGGAAGATTATAATCGCGCGATTGAATCGAATCCCGATTTTGCTCCGGCCTACAATAACCGTGGTTTTATTTATTACGCCAAAGGAGAGTTGGAGAGTGCCCTTTACAATATCAATACGGCCATTCAGCTTTCGCCCGACTGGTCCCGTCCGTATTTGAACCGAGCGGTATTGTACCTGCAGATGAATGATCTGGAAGCGGCACGGGAAGATGTCGCCAATGCCATTGCGAAAGCGAGAGACGTGGGGGACGAAGATACGGTGGTGGATGCTCTGGCACTGCGGGAAACGATTGAGGATGTGGGGGACTTGGGGGAGGATCCATTGGGAGATATTGATTTGGAGAATTTTCCGGGTGAGTTTCCCGACGATTATCTGAACGACCTTCCGTTGGAAATTCCTGAAGATTTTCAGAATGGTCTTTCTCAGGAATACCTCCATTTTGAGATTCCTCTCGAAGAGGAGGATTTGGAGGATGACGAAGAAGACGAAGAGGATGAGGATGAGGATGATGACGAAGAGGAGTGGGAATTAGAGGAAGCGGAAATCACTCAGGAAAGATGGATAAAAAAAGCTTTCCCGACCAACGCTTCCCAACCCTCCTGGGTATTTCAACATGCCCCGGTACCACTGGAGGAATTTTATGGCGATATGGAGAATTTTCCGCCCATTCCTGTGGAGGAAATTCCTGAAGTGGACGGTGAGGAAATCCCGGATTTGATGGATCTCCTGCAACAGATGAAAGATTCGGACAAACTGTGCGATTACCTGATGTTTCGAGTGACACGGTTTGTGGGAATGCCGATTATTTCTGTGCTGGAGCAGGTGGATGACCGGGAGAATCTCCGAGAATTGATTCACTATCTGAAAACCCGGAATTTATTGTCGGAACCTCTTTCCCCCAATGTGGAAAAGAATGCTCGCCAGAAACGGCAGGAGGCATTGTGGGAGAGCTATTTGCAGACACATACCGACCGAATCACTTTTGAAAGCATCCTGGAAGATTTGGGCGACCCTCATTCCGGGACGTTGGCAAGTTGGGAAGTCGGTGAGGAACGTACGGATGGAAGTGAGAACGAAGAAGAAAAGAAGAAAGAAAATCCGCCTGAAAAGGAGATTTGATTTTGTTTCGGATTCGTTCTTTTGAAAATGGAAACAAGGATGAAAATATGAAAAGAACAAGCTATGTTATTCTGAGTCTCGCCTTATGCGGATTTTTCCTGGGAATGGAAAGTGGAGCGGAAGCGGCCTGGAACCGCAAACTGTCGACTTCCGACGGTGGTATCTGGCAAAAGAGGATTCCTCTGAAAATCGTGGTGGATAAAACGCAACTTCCCCAGGAAGAGGAGTCGGTGAAGCTGGAAATGCAGTCGAAACGGCAGCCGGTCGATTTGACGTTTACGGTCATCGAAGCGGACGCGACAGTCGAAGGATGGCAATTGCCGTTGGCAGGAGCGGACGTGAAGGATATTCGGCTCGTTTCGGAGGGTGGCAAGGAATATCTTTTTGAAATTCTCACTCCGCAGGGAGATTCGCAGCGAATTGGAAAACTCCTGCCGGGCGCGAAGTTGATTTTCCCGTTGGAATTTCAGACGATGGAGGATTCCGGGCAGTTTTACGTCTATTTCGACAATCCGAAAGCGTGGCTTCTTCCCGACTGGTGGAATCCGGCAGGTTTTCGCAATGGCGGTTTTGAGGAGGGCACGAAAACGCCCACTGGTTGGGTTTTCGACTCGCAGGATGCGGAACATCGCATTTCCTGGTCGGAAAATTCGCCGCGAAGTGGGAAAAAATGTGTGGAAGTGGTGGTCGAAAAGGGTGCGAAAGCGACGTGGATTGCTGCCCGCCAATACCATCTCCCCGTGACAGGCGGCAAAAAATACCGGATTACCGGCTGGGTGCGTGGGGAAGAGATCGAAGGGAGTTGCGGCTGGTATGCCCATCTCGGAACGCCGCAGAAAAGTATCATGATTTCGCCGATGGCTTACGCGGGGAGCGGAACGTTCGACTGGAAATGCTGCACGATGGAATTTACGGCTCCTGAAGAGGCGACGCAGATGTCGTTGGGAACCGTGTTGCGTGGAACGGGGCGTGCGTGGTTTGACGATGTGACAGTGGAAGTTCTGGAAGATGAGAAGTCGGAAAAACCACTCTGTTCCTGTGAGGTCATGGCGGTGGAAACGTTCCCGTTGACCCTGCTGTATCCCTCCCGGACGAATCGTGATGGCGAGGCAAGTTTTGACGCAAAACGTTTCTTTGGAACCGATTCCCTGCCGCGATATACGTTTATTTCGGTGACGCAAGACCAGAATCTGGAGGAAGAGCGGGTGGTGAGTTGTTCCTCCGAGGTGGTGCAAACACGATGGCGAGTGGAGATGGATGCCGATTCGGTCGAGTTGCTGGGATTGGACGGAGAGCCGATTCCGTTTGAGGTTTGGGACAAACATCTCTTTTTCCGTGCCCGGCTTCCCCGACAGAGCATTTCCCACTTCCTGCTGGTGGAAAAACCGACCGCCGTTTCCCGACTGGAAAAAGCCCGTCAGGAAGAGGCAGGCTCGGAGGGCATGTTCCCCGGAACGTCGCTCCAGGGGACGGAAAGCTCGCGACTGGTAATAACGGGATTGAAAAATGCGACGTTGCCGGAATTCTTGAAGGCGACGAATCAGGTGGTAAATGGTGGCTTTGAGGAACTGGACGCGAAAGGGAATCCGGTAGGTTGGAGCCACGATGTGCCGAGCGAAACGGTCACATTCCACGTCCTTCCCCAGGAAAACGAGGCTGTTTTCGGGAAGAATTGCATCCAGACGAAAACGACGCCGGACGCGAAGGTTCCATGGCGAGGTTGGCGTCAGACGATTCCCGTGGAAGGGGGACAGAATTATCTCTGCGGCGTGTGGCTGAAATCGGAGGCACAGGGTGGGGACTTTTCCATGTTCATCCATTTCCACAACGAGAAAAAAGAGACGATCGCGATGACCGGTCTGGGGCGTGGCATTTCGGGGAACTGCGACTGGCGGCTGCTTTCGGGAAATGTGCGGGCACCGGAAGACGCGGCGTTTATGTCGCTGCATTTGACGATTCACAATCCCGGAACGGTCTGGTATGACAACGTTTTCGTCTCGAAATTTACAAAAGGGGATATTCGGGAAATGTTGGGCGGCGTGGATGGAATTTTCCAGATTCCGCCGATTATCAAAGTTTTCCCCGACACGACGTTTTCGCAAAATCCGGCCAGTCGTGAGCGTTACGCCTTCCAGCCCGTGACGATGGCGAAAAATGAGCAGGAAACGCTGCAATTTGCGCTGCGATTTGCGAAAAATCAGGTCTGTTCGGTAGAGCTTTCGCCAGCAACTTCGGCAGATGGCAAGGGAACGTTGCCGACGGAACTCTTTGCCGTTTCGTATGTTCCGGTGAATTACAAGACGAATTATTACCGCAACGTCAGCTACCGTTGGCTGCGGAAGGTGCCTACCGTGGAGGGTGCGTCGGATGGTTGGTGCGGTTACTGGCCAGACCCGTTGATTCCACTTTCGCCCAATCAGGAGGGGAAAGAGGTGCCGTCGGTGAAGAAGTCGTGGAACGATTCGCTCCAGGTTTACACGCTGGGAAAAGAGGGTTTCGTCTGGTTCCAGGAAGAACAAACACGGGCTTTGTGGTTGTTGGTTTCGACGGCAAAAGAGACGCCAGCCGGGGAATATTCCGGGAAAATCACGCTGCGAAATACGAAAAAGGAACTTGTGGCGGAGATCCCCTATACGGTGGAGGTACTCGATTTTGCGATTCCCGATGAGCCGGCCTGCGGGGCGATTTACGATGTACGTCCCAAGCAAATGGAATTCTGGAACGAGAAAAATGTTTCCAAATTTCGCGAGCAATTGATGGATTTCATGGCCAAAAAGCGGATTTCACCCGATAAAATGCCGATTTCGGTGGATTTGAAATACGACGCGGAAACAGGAACAGCCACGGCGGACTGGACGGAATTCGACCGTGTGGCGACGCAGTATTTCGACGTCTGGAAGATTCCCTACGCCTATCTTCCGGGACCGTTTTACTGTTTCGGATGGGGAAAACCGGTCGGCAAAATGGATGGTGAAGCACCTTATGAAGGGGAGTATCCTTACGACGGTGTGGATCGTTCGCAACTACGGCCAGAGTACAAGAAAATCTATCAGGCCAAGCTCCGAGCGATCTGGAATCATGTGAAGGAGAAAGGTTGGGCAGATCGCTTTGTGCTGTACATTTCAGACGAACCGTTTTACTCCATGCCGGAAATTATCGAGCAGATGAAGGCATGTTGCGATATGATTCATGAAGTCGACCCGGAAATTCCGATTTATAGCAGTACGTGGCGTCATGTGCCGCAGTGGGATGGTTATCTGGATGTCTGGGGTGTCGGCCATTTTGGAGCCGTCCCGGAGGAGCAGTTGGAGAAGTCGAAGAATCGTGGCGACCGCATTTGGTGGACGACGGATGGACACATGTGCCTCGATACGCCGTATTGCGCGATTGAGCGGCTTTTGCCGTACTGGTGTGTGAAGTATGGAGCCGATGCCTACGAATTTTGGGGCGTTTCGTGGTTCACGTACAATCCGTACGACTACGGTTGGCACTCCTTCATCCATCAGTCCGACCGACCAGGTGTGGAATATTACGTTCTGTACCCCAATGCCGATGGTTATCTGCTCTACCCGGATAAGTTGCTGGGGACGGATCGGATTATCAGTTCGGTTCGGCTGGAGCAGGCACGCGAAGGGGTCGAAGAAGCGGCGTATCTGAAACGGCTCCAAGCGGAAATCGAGCGGGTGTCGGCCTGTGATCAACTTTCGCGACAGCAAAAACAGACGCTGGAAAACGCGAGGCGAACATTATCGCGGGCATTGGATATGGTCTCGATTCCAAGTACTGGCGGACGGTATTCGTCTCGATTCCTCCCCTATCCTGAGGAAGTGGACGAGGTGAAAACGCTGATTGGAAAGTGGATTGTAGCCCTGGAAAAAATCAGATTTAATGATTAATGATTATTGGAGAGGGTGTCATGAAAGTGTGGTATTTGTGGTATTGGTTTTTTCTGCTCTTTTTGGTGACGACGGCTTGTTCCAAACCGCAAGAGGCGTATTTGGGCGAGGAGGAAGTGGAAATTACCATGGGGAGTCCCGAAACGGAAATCCTTCTTCCGCCGTCGGTTCAGAAAGGTGCCACTTCTGTTCGGGAAGTGGAAAAAGACGTTTCCCCACCTCCCCGCCGCAATGTTATTTTGTTGATTGCGGATGGTGGAGGTTTCGGAGCCTTCTATTCCATCGCGGATTATTTGACAGGTTCACCGACCGGACTTTTTTTCCAGCAACCGGACTGGACGTTTGTTTCATGTGCGACGTTTCATAAAAAGAGTTCGTACGAGCCGGAAAAAGACTGGCTCGATTTTCCGAACATGAACGCGGTGCCGCCCGATTCCGGTTCGACGGCAACGGCGTTGAATACGGGGGTGAAAACGCGCAATGGCAGAATCAACATCGGCCCGACCGACGAGCGGTTGACGACGTTGGCGGAACTGGCACGAGAACGGGGGATGTCGGTGGGGCTGTTGACGACGACGGAAATTGCGGACGCGACGCCCGCAGCCGTGGCGGGGCATGAAGTCGAACGGAATCACGGTCCGATTCTTTTTTCGCAAATGCTGCAAGAGGGAATTCTGGAGGTGATGATTGGTACGGGAAAACCGCGCCAAACCCGAGGACGTTTGCAACGGTACGGACCTTCGCCGGAAGATTGGGAGAAGCTGTTGTCGGGAAATTTACCGTTGGATTGGGTTTTTGTCGGCGATGGGCAGGGATTTCAGGCATATTTGTCCGGCACAACCCCTTTGCCGAAAAGATTGGTGGGGATTGTTCCCGAAATACGTCCGCGTCCCTTGTCTTTCCAGACAGAATTTTCTGAAGAGGCTTCCCCGTCTCTTGGTGAACTGACTCCTCTGCTGTTCCAGATGTTGCAGCGAAACGAGCGGGGATTTTACGCCATGATTGAAAACGGACGTGTGGATCAGATGAATCATAACAATGACATTCGTGGTGTGATTGAGGAGATGGCGGAATTTTGCCGGACGATTGAATGGGTTTGTGACTGGGTGGAAAAATACTCTTCCTGGGAAGAGACGTTGGTTATTGTTACAGCAGACCACGATACAGGTGGATTCATGGGGGACGGGCTGGACGCGGAAGGAAAGCCGCTTTCCGCGCCGCAATTTTTCGGTAAAGGGAAACTCCCCTCAGGAAAATTTTACACGATGGAACATACGAAGATGCTGGTGCCGGTTTATGCCAAGGGACGAGGGGCGGAAAAACTACGGCAAAATATCCGTGGAACCGATCCTCACATGGCCAAATACTGGAATTACGATGGAAAATATATTGACAATACGGACATTTTTCCGGTCATGCGGGCGGTATTGAATCCGTAGAAGAGCCATCGGAAACAGGAAAGGGAAAGAAAAGGGAATGATTCGTTATTTTTCACCGCCGGAGGATTCAGAACGGACGCTGTATCAGTCTCCGATTATTCGGTCGCTCTCAGCGCTTTTGGTTCTGGTGGAACATCCGGGAGATTCGCTGGCGCATTATGCGGTGGCGCACTCCCCCTGGCTACTGTTATATCCGCAGTTGAAATGGTATCCCCACTGGGAAGAGCCGGAACTTCAACGTCGGGAACGGCTTCAGTCGAGTCTGGCAAAAATCCGCACACAAATCTACGTAAAGGGGATGGGAGGTTTCCTTGCGGATGCGGTCACTTTTTTGAAGGAAAAAATTTCTCGTCAGGAGTTGGCTTTTTTGATTCAGCTTTCGTTGTGGGCTGTGTCGGAGGATGGCCCTGGCAAAGATTCTCTCGAAGCGTTCGTGGCATGGATCGAGGAGTGCAAAATGCCTGTTCGGGAGTCGACTTTTCCGGTGCAGCCGCCGATGAAACCGTTATCGTTGCCAGCGACCTCTTTTCGGAGTTTACGTCGTCGCGCTCCATCCAACAACGATGAAAAAGGGATGGTGAATCTCTATCGCAAACTTTGTTTCCGACGTTCCAGTACCTTAAACGGCAATATCTTTCACCAGTGGTACGAGAAGATTGACTGGAACGAAAATAGTATTCCTTCGGATGAGGAATTGATTGCGGTGGCACGTCCCTACGGTTTTCCTGAGACGGTTTTGAACTATCTTCTTCTGGAATTTCGAGCCTCGCTGAAGAAACCGAAAGTGATGGCCGTTTTAAGCTGGAAACAGTTCCTGCCAGTTTTGAAGCAAAAAGTGGTGGAGGCAGGCGTTCTGGAAGCGAGCCAGGTTCCCGATTCGATACCGACTTCCGACACGTCGGAAAAATCGCTGCATTGGGAAGTCCATCGGGAAAAGGAACTGGCGGTGCGGAACGAAAAGGAAATTTTGCTGGGAACGTTGGATCGACTGGTGTTGCTGCGAGATGCGCAACGGGTTTACTGGGCGGATTGTATCGATTATAAAACGACGCGAAAAATCAATCCGCAGCACATGGAAGACCTCGTTGCCAAACACGTTCCTCAGATTCTGGACTATATCCAGATGCTTTCACGTCACTACCAGATGCCTTCCCGACAGATTTCCGCACGGTTGGTTTTCTCCATGTTGGGAATTGTCCGCGAGGTATCTTTGCCTCAATGACAGGTTCCGCGAAGGCACAACAGGCGTATTTTAGAGTCCTCTCCGGGAAACCCTGGAGAATTAAGAAGCATTGAAAAACAGGTTCCTCATGAAAAAATGGTTATTGTGTATTGCTGGTTTGGGAATCCTGCTCCTGATTTTGGGAGTGGGGTTGATTTTAGGTTGTTACGGACGTTCTTTTTCGATTTCAAAAACTTCCTCAGAGACGTTCACGGTCGAATTACCGGTTCAGACGGTGGCAATCAATCTTTTGATGTCGGACGTTTCGAGTAAAATTTCCCAACGTTTGGGTGTGGGGATTCTGGAGAAGAAAACGGTGGAAAAGACAGGAGATATATCGCTGCCATCGTTCCTTTCCGGCAAGTGGAATGCCCGGCAGGTGGAAGAGAGTTCCTGCGAGATGCGGGACGCGAATCTGGGGACGCTTCTGTTGAAAATTCGTGCGACGATGGAGGCTTCTCCTGAAAAGATCGTCACGGTGACGGAGTTGTCGGAAAGTGCCGGAGCTTTGGAAGAGATGGTCCAAGTCGTGACGATTACCCCTGTGGCAGCACCGGAACAGGAATCGAAAAAACCGGCGGGGAAAGGGTTGATGGGGATGGTTTCCGGGCTGATGGGTGGCGGAAAACAGAGCGGCAAAACGGAAATCGGGGTGGAATATACCACCTCCATCCGCGTGGAATATCCGGCACTCCCCTTCATTCGGACAGAAGCGGAAAAACGCCTGGCACTTTCGCACGAGAAAACGATGCAGGTGTTGGTCGAGACGTTGCGTGAATATGCCACCACGCCCGACATGACGTTGGTGAAATGATAACGGGTCC
>JAUNBF010000145.1 GCA_030527185.1 Planctomycetia bacterium
AGTCCGTTTATAGACATCCGCGAGCCATCGTTCTTCTGCAAGACTGCGTAATTCCAGTTTCTGGCAGAAAGAACGATTTTGACAGGAGGCCTGAATACCTTTGTTTTTATCTTTTTTCAGCAGCACTTCCATTTCTTGCTCACTTCCAATAACGGCAAAATTCCTCCAAAGTATTGCACGTCGTACTCCATGCTACCAATTCCCTCAAATTACTTTCAGAAGATTTTATCTTCTCAAGCACTTCTTTCGGGATTTCTCCAAAACGTGCCTGCAAAATAACTAAAAGAATCTCCAAGCGTTCCTCCAGCCGTCCTTCTTCACGTCCTTTTTCCAATCCTTTTCGCACACCACGGTCTTCCGCTTCTCCGAGGAGAGTCCGTTTATAGACATCCGCGAGCCATCGTTCTTCTGCAAGACTGCGTAATTCCGGTGTCTGGCAGAAGGAACGATATTTTTTATAAGCATCCTGGACAGCATTACTTTTCTTTTTTTTCAGCAGCACTTCCATTTCTTCCTCCGTTTTCTGGTTAGCCGTTGCCAGGAAATCGAGCCATTCACGTAGGACAGGCAACATATTTGCCATACCATTCCATTTCTCATCGGTCAATTCGATGAAATGCAGTTGCAAATCATCGGTCAGGATATAATTTGGATTTTGACGGCAAGTGATATAAAACTCGTTGTGCATTTTTTCCAGGTCTGGAAAGAGCAAAAATCGAGTCACCGCAATGCCGATAACAGGATTCAATTGACGATAATCCTCCCCTTTGACCAACTGGCTGCTATATTCCCGACTCCAGTAGTACAAAATACGATTTTCAAACGACTCCTGATTCAGCATCTGAATCTCTATTTCGTATACGTTACCCTCCTTGTCGACCGCTTTAATATCGTTGATAAACCATTTATCGTCGGTAAAACGTTGCGGATTGAACGTATTGGCAATATTGATTTTCTCCACTACCGGTCGTCCCGCGTCCGCCAACACCGCGTTGACAAACGATAGCAGAATCTCCTCACTGTCGGGACTCGTAAAGAGGTAGTGAATAAAGACATCCTGCGTCGGCAATACCATAAATTCTGATTTACCCATCCATTTTTCCTCCTTCTTAATATTGTAATCTTACCCCTGGAAAATGTCAAGGGTTGGGGGTATTTTCGAGAAAATTAGGAGAGGATTTCCGACTAAAAAAATCCGCACACGGCAGTCAAAAACCACCGTGGCGGATGTCGTTCCAAGAAGAAAATCAGGCTTCGTCGAGAATTTCCACGGCCTGGAAAACTTTTCCTTCCAACATTTCCAGACTGGCTCCACCGCCGGTGCTGACATGGGAAACTTTGTCGGCATAACCGAGTTTCTGGATCGCCGCGGCACTGTCGCCACCACCGATGATACTCACGCTGTCACTTTCCGCAATCGCTTCCGCCACCGCTTTTGTCCCGGCATCGAACGGAGGAATCTCACAAACACCCATCGGCCCGTTCCAGACGACGGTTTTGGCATTTTTCACAATGTCCGCGTAGAGCGCTGCCGTTTGGGGACCGATGTCCAAACCTTCGTAATCGTCCGGGATTTGGCCAGCGTCCACCACGATTTTGTTGCAGTCGGCGGAAAACGCGTCGCCACAGTGCGTATCGACCGGCAACACCAGTTTATCGCCACCTTTTTCCAGAAGCTCTTTCGCCAGATCGACTTTATCCGCTTCGACGAGGCTTTTTCCCACTTTCTGTCCCTGTGCCAGGGAGAATGTGTAGGCCATGGCACCGCCGATGAGGACTTTGTCGCAAATGCCGAGGAGGTTGTTGATCACGTTGATTTTGTCGGAGACTTTGGCACCACCGAGAATGGCAACAAAGGGTCGCCCCGGATTGGAAATGGCATCGGCAAGATACTTGATTTCCTTGGCGACGAGCGACCCCACCACACGCGGTTTGCCCGGCATGGCCAGAGGCACGGCAACCATCGAGGCATCCGTCCGGTGGCACGTTCCAAACGCGTTGTTGCAGTAAACATCCGCAAAAGAGGCCAGTTTTTGCGCAAACGCTTCGTCACCCTTCTTTTCGCCTTTGTTGAAACGGAGGTTTTCCAGCACAAGCACGTCACCCTCTTTCAGAGCCGCCACTTTCGCTTCCGCGTCGGCTCCCACGGTATCGGTGGCAAAAGCGACCGGTTTTCCGAGCAATTCGCCCAATCGGACAGCCGTCGGTTTCATGCTGAATTTGGAATTGTCGGCACCTTCCTTGGGACGTCCCAAGTGGCTCATCAAAATCAGCTTCCCGCCACGCTCGATGACCGACTGAATCGACGGCAATGCCTGCACAATCCGGCGATCGTCCGTAATATTCAGGTTTTCATCCAGCGGAACGTTGAAATCCACTCGCATCAGCACCGTTTTTCCCGCAACATCCACAGCGTCAATCGTTTTTTTTGCCACGACATACTCCTCCATAGCAAAAGGGGTCCAAATAAAATAAGAAAATCCATCTTCTATTATCTCCAAAATCCCGTCCGTGACAAGGGGGAGAAACGATGAATCCTCAAGAAAGCGAATTGCCGCCGAGTTGGTCGTCAGCCCAAAACCTCCGTCGATTGCCACAACATCCATAGAATGCCGCGTTTCCGACGATAAAAACCACGTAAAATCAGTTGCGGTGGAGATACGTGTCTCCACCGGAGAGTGGGATGGTTTGAACAGAGGCGAAATTTTCCACTCAACGAGCCGTGTAAATGTAGGATGTTGCCCAGAGTTTCGTGTATTGTGGGAAAACGGTACGGACTTGTTAAGATGGGCAAATTTTTCCTGTAAAGAAATTTTTAACTTTTGTGGCAATTTTTCCACTTATTACTGTTGTAACGACCAGTGTTTTGCCGATGAAGGAATAAGCAGACCTTGGGTGGAAGCTCTTTGTGGGTGCCAAAAGTGCGGCGGAGATTAGATTCCGCAGGGACAACCGAGTGGCATTTCCAGGAGAGTCGTCATAAAAATATGGAGGAGAACCTCGTGAGACCTATCAGAAAAAAGATAAGCCGAATAAGTATCGGAGTGGTTTGGGCCATTTCATTCACGCTGGGTGCCGGGATGGCCGACGCACAATTTTCTTACCGAAACAGTGGTGGGGAACTTCCGCCGTTGGGCAGTTCGGTCTCGTATCCGAACGAAACGGTCATTTCCGACACTCCCGTTGCTATCCAGCCAAGTTTTCCTTCACCTGCCGTGGTGGAAGTTGCGGATACTCCTTTTGCGCAGGCTGCCGCCACGCCGCCAAGCGTTCCCGCCCCGGCAGGTGCGACGACCAATACGGCAGTTTCGACTTCCGTATTGACGCAAAGTCCAGCGCCGATGGAGATGGGGAATATCTCCACAAGTATGCCTGCAACGACGTATCCTGAATACGTTTCGTCGGACGTGCTTGTGGCAGAGGAGACCTCCCTGGGAAGCGGCTCCGGGTTGGCCTCCAATTTTTATGCCAACGGCATGTCCACCACCCCTGGTTATCCTCGGAATCCTCACGACAACTCCCTCCCCGACGCGCCGTCGTCGCCGGAGTTGACGCGGGAATATCCCACCGACAAGCATGGAATGGTCCCGGAACGGGTCGGTCAGAATCCTCCCCTGAAACCCTATCCGCAACAGGAAGGTTACTCCTACTTCACCAACAGTGCCACCTCCAACAGCACCGTCTGCCAGCACTGCGGCGAAGGGTACGGCAATCCCTACCTCTGGATGATCGACGTGCAAGCCAAAATCCGACACCGATCGCGTGAGGAAAAGGCTCCGATGATTGGATATGAAAGTTCTACCTATCAGAGCGTCGATGCCAATACCAGTTTTGTGGTTGGGGCTGGGCTGGAGTTTGGATTGACACGTTATTTGGGCCGAAACCGCTTCAATTATGATATATGGATGGACTTGCGGTTTGATGGTCTGTACAATTGGAACGAATCGGAAAACTTCCTTTCCCAGGGAGGCGTTTTCACCACCATTTATGACCGTATTGTGCCTGGTTTGGGGTCTTATGAGTACAGTGTTGAGGGGGAAGAAACCACGGAAACCTTCTATTCCTATTGTACGGCCATGTCCTACGATTACAAAGTTCAGATGAATACCGGCGAAATGATGTTCCAGTTCCGCAAGCGGGGACGTCCCGATCCGTTGGTGGGCAAACCGAACGGACGCTGGATTCGGGAATGTCAGCCGGGATTGCGCTATACCCACATGATCGGCCTGCGATATACCTCCTACAACGAAGACCTCCTGTGGCGTGGTTCTGGAGTGCTCATGGACGGAGACTATGTTGTTCAGGAGACCTATACGGCGAATGCCGATATTGAATGCCAGAACAATCTGTTGGGACTTTCGCTCGGTGGTGAGATGGTCGATAAACACTGCGTCTGGAGTTGGGGATTCCACTGGCGTGCCACCCCTTTCCTCAACTTCATCGATACCTCTCTG
>JAUNBF010000057.1 GCA_030527185.1 Planctomycetia bacterium
AAAGCGACGGTCTTGAAAACCGTTGACGGGGTTCCTCGTCCGGGGGTTCGAATCCCTCTTCATCCGCTAGAAAAGCCTCGTTCTTGCGGGGCTTTTGTTTTTTGTCGCGTGATGGGAAAAACGGGGCAGGGATACGGCATACCATTGCGTCACGGCAGGGCAGAAAGTGAGGATGCACTTGCGGCATTTTTATTTCGTGGTACAATGGGTGGTATTCTTTTGAAAAAATGGGAAAATCTACTCCAACGGAGGATTGGCAAATGGAAATGAAGGAACTGGTGGCACTGTGCAAAAAACGTGGATTTCTTTTCCAGTCCAGCGAAATATACGGCGGATTGAACGGGTTCTGGGATTACGGACCGTTGGGAGTGGAACTCAAACGGAATGTGAAAAACGCCTGGTGGCAGGATATGGTCGCCACGCACAATGAGCAGATTCTCGACTCCGGGGCACCCTCCCAATACGAAATGACCGGGCTGGATTGCACGATCATCATGCACCCGCAAGTCTGGAAATGTTCAGGACATTACGACCTCTTCCACGATTTCATGGTCGATTGCACCGAATCGAAACGGCGTTACCGTTACGACCAGTTACGCGGACGGTGGGTGGAAGCCAAAGGACAACGTATTTTCGTTCTCGGCGACCCGGCAGCAGACAATTGGGACGAAAGTATCCATGCCCGTGCCATGAAATTCTTCCACCTGCGTGGGAAAGATGAAGGGGAATTGAAGTGGGAGGGAGAATTGTTGTCGCTGGAAAAAATTGCCGACTTTTCGCAAGTTCTGGCTCCCGAAGCCAAACATCTCGGCACCCTCACCCCGCCGCGAGAATTCAACCTGATGTTCAAAACGATTGTCGGTGCGTTGGGTGGCGAAGAGGACGCTGCCTTTTTACGTCCCGAAACGGCACAGGGGATTTTCGTCAATTTCCGTAACGTCCTGGACAGCTCCCGCGTTCGGATTCCCTTCGGCATTGCCCAGCAGGGAAAGAGTTTCCGAAATGAAATCACACCCCGCAATTTCACCTTCCGCTCCCGCGAATTCGAGCAGATGGAAATCGAGTTTTTCTGCCATCCCGACACCTCACGTGCCTGGTACGAATACTGGCGAAACCGCCGATTCCAATGGTACACCCAGTTAGGCCTGGCGAGCGAAAAACTTCGTCTGCGGGAACATGACCAGGACGAACTGAGCCACTATTCCGTTGGAACTGCCGATATTGAATACGCCTTCCCATTCCTGCCGGAGGGTGAGTTTGGCGAATTGGAAGGAATTGCCCACCGTGGCGACTTTGACCTGCGAAGCCACTCGGAAGGAAAACTTGTCAACCGTAACGGCAAACTGGAAGTTGAACTGAACGAAAAGGGAAAACCGAAACACCGTGGCAGTGGCAAAGATTTGTCCTATTTCGACGACCAGACGCGGGAACGATTCATTCCCCATGTGATTGAGCCGTCTGCCGGAGCGGATCGCGCCACGCTCGCCTTCCTGTGTGAGGCTTACGATGAGGATGAGTGCCCGGATGAGAATGGAAAGATGACCAAACGGGTTGTTTTGCGGTTCCATCCACGCCTGGCTCCGGTGAAAGCGGCGGTCTTTCCGTTGGTGAAAAAGGATGGAATGCCGGAACTGGCCGCGGAGATTTATGGCGAACTGAAGAAGCATTTCGTCACGTTCTACGACGAAAAAGGAGCGGTCGGACGCCGTTACCGTCGGCAGGACGAAATCGGCACTCCCTACTGTATTACCGTGGACAGTCAGACGCTCCAGGATGGCACCGTCACGATTCGAGACCGCGACACACTCCAGCAATATCGCGTTCCCAAAGATTCGCTCGTGGCAGAAATCTCCGCCAAAATGGTTTAATCGTGTTCACGCAACGCAGAGTGAATCATGACGATTGGGATGAAGGAAAAAACATGATACCGAGTTTGACAAGGCGATCGAAAATATGACGGAAGTTCTTTAACCTCAAAAGGTTATGTTCGTTTTTGTTACGGCGTTTGGAACGTTTTTTGTCATGTTGCCCGTTTTCACAATTGGCCTTGAGGGAGACGTCGGAAACATGCTGCTTTCCGTCCATATTTTCCATGGTTGTCATTTTCGCAGACTTTGTCCATCAGGACGCGACACCGTTTTTTGTTTTTGGGTTTGCGTAACTCCTTAAAATTCAACCTCTTAAGGAGTTTGTGTCCTTGTGGGCATCGTGCAGTGTACCGCAAAACAGATAGTCGGACGGATGAAGGCCGAGTATGGCTGGACGACTTAACTTCGCTGAAGAGAAGACTTTATGATAAGCCTTCCATTCGACAGGCCATCGCTTCCATGTGTCGCTGATCGGTTCCGCAGCAGCCGCCTAAAATCCTCAACCCGAACCGCTCTTTCAGTCGAAGAGTCTCTTCCGCAAGCGCTTCTGGTTCTGAAGTTTGCAGTTCCGTGGCTCCATCCAGTTCCGCGTACGAAAGTGCCGAGGTGTTGACCTGAATCCCGATAAATCGCCGCCGAACCAACTCTGTCTGGTTGAAGGGTTGGGAAAGTGCCTCGAAAGCCAACGACGGATGGATGCAATTCGCCAAATAGCCCAACGGCGGCTGTGCCGTGGCATGGTCCAGAACGTCCAGCGCTTCATGAATCGGCGTTCCGTCAATCAACCGGCCATCCCTCTGAATCGTCAGCCCGATGAGAGAGGGAACCTCCGTTTCCGCAATGGCACGCAGCATTCCCACCGCTTCCGGGAGTGTTGGCAGGACGACCGGATAAAAATAATCGATCCCCGCCACGTGAAAATTTTCCACGACGGGTTGGTGAAAATCGTAAGCCTCGTTTTCGGACAACGCCCCCTCACCCGTGTAGGCATCTCCGCGACAGCCCATCGTTCCGCCAATCGCCATTTCCCACCCGCTTGTTGCCTGAATCTCTCGCAGAAAAGCGACATTTTCACGCACCAGAGAAAAATCCTCGCCAGCTTGAAAAAGTCGTTCCTGATTGGCTCGTCGGGTGGGGGTGGCGGCCAGAAAAGGGAGATGATACCGACGGGCAATGGCAAGGTATTGATTCCAAAGTTCCGCCAGAGCTTTTCGTCCGGCTTCCGAACGTACCAGTGCCGTAAAATGGATTTTTTCGTCACGGGAAAAACCATATTCCCGTCGCAAACGTTCCTCCAACCCTCCTTCCATCAACAGGGAAGTATGACCAATAAGATTATTTTTCAGCTTCATCAATGAAAATCCTTTCTGGTTATCAGGGAAACCTTATGTGGGCAGATACACGGTATTCTACGATGTTCTCCTGGAATTTTCAAGTGACCGTCCATCCGTTATTCGGCGAGAGGGGAATGATGGAACTGTGGACACCATGCAAACATGTCCTGGAAAAAAATTTTACCGGACTACGGACAATCCTTGTGTTCACGACTCTTCCCACGTTGTTTGGGAAATTTGCCCTTTTTTTATTGCCTGAGGCAATTTTTGTCAATCCCTGGAATTCTGTAGGGGAAACCAATTTTTCTGCTCTTTATCGATCGGGAAAGTATTCCTGAAAATTTTGATGGCGAGGAGGGTGGGAAAAGCCTTGCGAGAAAGTGGGAAATTTGTTATAATAAAAAGGTGAGGGGTATTTTAGAGAAAAATGCCCAAAAAATAGTTTCTTGATAAGGAGCCAAAAATGAAAAAAATGACCCGCCGGGATTTTGCGAAAACTGGTTTGGCCGCAGGCGCGGTGATGGGAGGACTTTCGGTGGCACGCTCTGCTCATGCCAATGGAGGGACGGAGGTGTTGAAGGTTGGATTGGTCGGTTGTGGTGGTCGTGGAACAGGGGCGGCACACAATGCGCTGAACGCTGATCCCAACACGAAAATTGTGGCCATTGGGGATTTGTTCAAGGATCGGTTGGCGAATTGTGCCAAAAATCTCAAGGAAACGTTTGGCGATCGGGCACCTTTGACCGAAGCGGATTGTTTCGACGGTTTCGACAATTACAAACAGGTGATTGAGAAATGCGATGTGGTTCTGTTGTGCAGCACGCCGCACTACCGTCCGATTCATCTGCGAGCCGCGGTGGAAGCGGGAAAACATGTCTTTTTCGAGAAGCCTGTAGCAGTGGACCCGGCAGGAATTCGGAGTGTGCTGGAAAGTAGCCGGCTGGGCAAGGAAAAAGGGTTGACGATGGTCTGCGGCTTGTGCTGGCGGTATCACACGGCGGTGCAGGAGACGATGGCACGTGTTTTGGGTGGGGAAATTGGCGACTTGCTGGCGATTCAGGAAACGTATCTTACCGGGAAGCTCTGGACACGGCCGCGTCAGGAAGGGGACACGGAAATGGCGTTCCAGAACCGGAACTGGTACAATTTCACATGGCTTTCGGGCGATTTCAATGTCGAGCAGCATGTTCACTCACTGGACAAGGCGTTGTGGGCCATGGGAGACCAGCCACCCGTCGATGCGTGGGGTGTTGGTGGCCGTATGGTTCGCGTGGAGCAGCCGGCGTATGGCGATATTTACGACCTGATGGGCGTGACCTACAATTATCCCAACGGCGTGAAAGTCCATGCGTTTTGCCGTCAGCAGAATGGCTGTTACAACGACACGTCCGACCAGTTCATCGGCACGAAAGGAACCGCCAACATCCTCGGCAATACGATCAGCGATTTGAAAGGAAAGGTCGTTTGGAAGTATCGCGGTCCTGGATGCGACATGTACACGAACGAGCACAAGTACATGTTCCGCTCCATCCGAAGTGGCGAAGCCCGCAACGACGGTACGTTTGGCGCCTACAGCACGATGTTGGGCATTTTGGGTCGGGAATGCTGCTATACTGGCAAGAAGATCACCTGGGAAGAGATCATGAATTCGCAGCAGAATCTCGCTCCCACCGCATACACAATGGATGGCAATCCACCGACGTTGCCCGATGAAAACGGACACTATCTCGTCGCACTGCCCGGAACGGGAAACCATTCGATTTAATGATTCATGAATTAATGATTCATGTAGAGGAGCGTTTGGCGCATTAACTTGTGAAGGATGGATAGCGAAACCCCCTGTATCTGGACAGTTTTTTCTCCCAGAAGCAGGGGTTTTCTTTTTGTGGATGCTGAAATGAGGAGTTTGGAATGAAAAAGTTTGGATGGTTGCTGGTATTGTGGGTGTTGGTTGGGAGTCTGGAGGCGAAAGAGTATGCCGACAGGTGGTTTTACGCGTCTTTTGGGATTGGGAGCGATGCGGACACGGAAAAATTGTGCGAGATTCTGCAAACGGCCGGGAAAAATGGGCTGAACGGAATGTTGTGGGCTTGTTCGTGGGAAAGGGTGACGAAGTGGAACGACGCGGAAAAAGAGCGTCTTGGGAAAATTCGCCAGGCCGCCGAGCGTGCGGGGGTGGAAATTGTTCCGATTCTCTGGTCGGTGGGTTACGGCACGATGCTCTGGAGGGACAATAATTTGGTGGAAGGTGGGAAGGTTTCCGACGTACCGTTTATTGTCAAGGGAAACGAGGCGGTTTTTCATCCGACAGTTCCAGGGAATCTTCTGAAAAATGGTGATTTTGAGGAATCGAAAGGCCTTCGTTTTTCGGGCTACGATTTCCACGAGCAACCGGGCGTGATTTCGTTTGTGGACACGGAAGTGAAGCATGGCGGAAAAGCGTCGTTGCGGATGGAGAATTTCACGGCTGACAAACATGGTCACGGCCGCATTACGCAGTTGGTTTCCGTGGAGCCGAACCGCCGCTACATGTTGAGCATCTGGTACAAAACGGAAGGTTTGGAGATGGATGGCAAATTTCGTTTTCAGATTTATCAAAAAAATATGGCGGACGTTTTGACTATGGTTTCCCCCTTGATTCTGGAAAACGATTACCGTAAAGCGAACCAGAAAAAGTGGACGAGTTGGGATGTCGCCAAGAAAAATGGTCCCTACAGCCGTGAGATCCGCTTCCAGGAAACGGAGGACGGTTGGAAACAGGCCAGGATTTTCTTCCAGACCGGCTCCGAAGATACTGCCATTCGGCTTTATCTGGGAATCTGGGATGGTGAAAAGGGGAAATTCTGGCTGGATGATATGGAATTGCGGGAAGTTGGAATGATGAATCCACTCAACCGCCCTGGGACGCCAATGACGGTGAAAAACGCCAAAACCGGGCAGGTTTACGAAGAAGGACGGGATTTCACACGGCCTGATTGTAAGCTGATCCTGTGGCGGGAAGCGGCGGATGATTTGGCGTTGGGCATTCCTGAGGGAAGCACGATTGCGGATGGCACGGAACTTCTGGTCTCGTACTACCAGCCACTGCGATCCCATCGTGGACAGGTTTCGGTCTGCATGTCGGAACCGGTATTGTACGAGGCGTTTCAGCAGTCGGCACGGGAAATTCAGGAAGTGCTGGCTCCAAAAAAGTGGTTCCTCAGCATGGACGAAATTCGAGCGGGTGGAAACTGCCAGGCATGTAAAGAACGTGGTCTGACACTGGGCGAAATTCTCGGCGACTGTATCACGAAACAGTACAACATCATCCAGAACGTTCATCCCGGAGCCGAAGTCTATATCTGGTCGGACATGCTCGACCCGCTGCACAACTGCCGTGCTGGTTATTATGCCTGCGAAGGAGATTTTACAGGCGTTTGCGACCACATTCCCAAAGAGTTGATTATTTCGTGCTGGTATTTCAAAATCCGCGAGGAAAGCATGAAATACTTTGCCGACAAAGGGTTCCGCACGCAGGCAGCGGCGTATTACGACAAGGACGTCGATCCGAACTGGAACGACTGGTTGGAAACGTGCGATCGAACACCCGGCTGTACCGGAATCATGTACACGACGTGGCAGAGAAAGTACGACCTGCTTGTGCCGTTTGCGAAGGCGTTGAAACCGTAAGGTGGAAACTTTGACGCACTTTTGATTTTGTCCACAATTTTGTCCGCAGAGGAAGGTTGTTTTCATTCCCGATTCTGCGGAATTTTTCTATTTTAAAATCTCGCAAAATTTGTAACGACGTGGCTTGAGTATCATCGTTAGTGTTTTAGGGAATTTTAATATCGAAGCCTCCACTCAAAATAAAATCACGAAGCAATTTGTCAACTTTCGTTGGCACATTTCGAAGAATGATCGATGTGCCTTCCAGACTTTCAAAATAGGACTTCGCTTTTTTCTTATCCACGGTGGCTTTTATCGCGTCAAATCTGCCGAACTCATTGATGTTGGCATGGGTGACTCTCAAAGACATCATGTCTCGAAGTTTTTTTTCATTCAGTCCAAGCACGCCAGCAATGTGTCGGATCTGGTCATCTTTTGCCCTTGAAACATATTCGGTAATGTAGTCCCGGAGTGTTTTACCTTCTTCCGGCTCCACATCACCGCGCTGAACATCGTGAAGGAAAATATTGGCAAACTTCTGCTCCTCCTGAGAAAGCGTCGCGAATGTTTTATGCAGTACATCCACAGCTTGCTGAATGGATTCCGCGCTTGCGTTTTCCAAGTGCAGTAATTTCACATACTTTTCAAAGCGAGAGTTCATGTAGTCCGCGTCTATGATGTCAGTATCAATCGCGGTCAGATAGCCATCTATATCGTAGGGAACATCTTGGCTTCCTGCGCCTTCGCCCGATCCGAAAAGCTCCTTATATCGCAAGACGAGGATTTTATAAGTCTTTTCGTCCATCAGCACATCAATTGTGTGCTTTTCACCGGTTTCTTCATTCGTGAACTCGTAAGTCAATTTATCCCAATAAAATCCCTGAACTTTTGCGGCTTCAAGATAATCATTGAGTGTTTTGAAGAGATCGGCAAACTTTTTTCGATCCGGTATCTCATCCGGCAACCTGGTGAAATTCTCCACGCCAGCATAGGCAAACAAGTCTTTGATTTGCTCAAAATGAAAGTTTATCGCTTCAAGATTTTGGTTCAGCCGTTGTGCAAACAAACCGAGGGGCTTGTCTCCAGAATACAATTTGACCGCAGCTTCAATGAAACGTTCCATCGTATGAGGTCTTCTGTAATATCGGATCGTTCCAAAGGGTTTTTCCGGTCCGAACAGACGGTTTGTCCTTGAAAATGCCTGGATGATGTTCTCGTATCGCAGAATCTTATCCATGTAGAGCGTGTTTATCCACTTGGAGTCAAAGCCCGTGAGCATTTGATCAACGACGATAAGCAGATCCATTTGCTTGTCCGGGGTGCGTTCAATCCGCTCATAGGGCTTTTTGTGCGCAAGGCGAGCGGCAATGTCCTTTTTCATCTTGGCGAAGGTGGGAATTGAGAAATTCTGCCCGTACTTCTCATTGTAGTCTTTAATAATTTCAGTTAGTCCATCTTCTTTAATCAAACCATTTCCGTTGTTGTCGATATTCGGATCAAAAAGTGCGGTGATTTTCAAATGCGGAGCGGCTTCTTTCAAACGTCGGTAGTATTGGATAGCTTCACCAATGCTTCCCGTCGCAAATATCGCGTGAAATTTCCCATTATGGCTCAACATCATCCAATTATCAAGAATGTCTTGAACCACCATTTTCTGATGCGTTTCACATTCATATTGACTGTTGGGAAGATAGTCCTCAATCCCTTTTGAATACCCTCCAGAAGTATCATATCTACCAGCCATAGGCAACTTCATATAATCATAGAACACCTTGCTCTTTTGCGGATCGGAAATAGCCTCTTGAACGGTTGCCGCTTTGGCTTTTTCAAGGGCGACAGCTTCACGCAAATCTTTATCCCTGTAGGTGAGGACCTTGTAAGGATCGAAGCCTAAAACATTCTTGTCGCGAATACCGTCAGCGATACTGTACCGATGCAGTTCATTCCCAAAAACGGTGGTCGTGGTACTCCTTTTCTTTTGATTTTCATCCTGAATCGGAGTGCCGGTAAAACCGAAGAAAATAGCCTTCGGGAAGGTGCGTTTAATTGTCAGGAGCATATCGCCAAAAGTGGAGCGATGGCACTCATCGACAATAAAAACAATATTCTTTGTGTTCATGAGTGCAATGTCCGCGGCATTCAGACCTCCGTCATCCTCGTCCTTAATGTTGCTCATCTTCTGAATAGATGTGACGATCAGCGTATCAGAAGGGTTCTTGCTTTTGAGCTTTGTGACCAGGACACCGGTATTTTCCGTTGCCTGAACATCTTCGTTTTGGTCGGCGAAGCCTCGATACTCTTTAAGACTTTGCGTGCCAAGCTCAATGCGATCCATGAGAAAGATAACTTTGTCCGCGTCTTTTGAGGAAGCAATAAGCTGCGCGGACTTAAAGGATGTCATGGTTTTGCCGGAACCGGTAGTGTGCCAGACAAAACCGCCGAGCTGATTCAGATCGTTCCACTTCGTTTTCGCAACCTTATCCGAAATAGCACTGGCGGCAAAAAACTGATAACTTCTCATGACTTTCAAAATGCCGTCGGAATCGTCAGCCACGGTATAAAAACCAATAAGCTGATGGGCCATAGGGATTGAGAGCAGCGTAGAGGTGACTTGCTTCCAATCATTGATAGGTTTGTTATTGAAATCCGCCCAATGGAAGTAGAAATCAGGATTGAACTTACCCTCCGGTCCGGGATTGGCAAAGTAAACGGCCTCTTCGGGATTCATGGCAACGAAAATCTGAATGAGCGAAAAAAGACCGGTGAAAATCCTTTCGCCCGCGTACTTCTCGATCTGATTACACGCCTGGCTTACCGGAATACCACTTTTCTTGAGTTCAATATGTATAACCGGCATTCCATTGATCAACAGCATTAAATCGCCACGACGGTCGTTCAGCATCTTCGATTTGGTAGGAAACTTTGGTTGTAGCGCAATCTGATAGCGGCTCTGCCCGGCAGCAATCTCTCTTCGATCATATATTTTCAAAGAGACTTCCTTGCCAAAATGCTGCTTATCCAGCTGATTATCCCGTGTAATTATAACGCTGCGCCCATTGATAAAGCCGTTGAGCTTAAGCGGCGTTTTCAAGCTGCCGATCTGCTCAAGAATCTGCTGCATTTCCCCGGCAGTCAGCGGATATTCATTCAGGCGGTCAGCATCTCTGTTGTTCTGAAATAAAATTTCTGCCCAGTTCTGAATAAGCTGTTGCTCTGTATAATTTTTCAAAACCGTCTTTTCCCAGCCGCGTTCGGACAGGATTTTGACAACAGCTTCTTCAAAATCGGCTTCTTTACTGAATGCCATGTCGATCTCCTTTCTGCCCTACACGAACATCTTTTCAAGGCAAGATTTCTTGATATTTTGTAGTCTTACCAACTCACGCTGATGAAGGGTGATAAGGTGATCGAGGTTACGGAAAAAGTCGCCAATAAGCTTTTGTTCTTCTATAGTGGGCAAACTTATGGGCGTTTCCTTAACCTGCTCGATGGTATAATGGGCAATCGTACCGATATGAGAAATCGAACTCAAATAAGTCCTAAAGTTTGATGAAGTCAGGTATGTAAATAAATACTGGCTATCAAAATTCCGCGTATTCTTTATCCAAATCAAATCCGCGTCTTTTGAGTACAAAGGCTCATTATTTGGCACAATATAAGGGATTCCAATGCTTCCGCCCCCAGTAATCAGGATGTCGCCTTTCTCAAGTTTCCCAGATGATTTTGCTAATTCTTCATACAGTTCAAAAGAAATAAAAGCTTTCTCATTGCTTGTTCCTTTGTATGCAGAAACAACATCACTTGAGCGAAAAAACGGTACGCCATCTGTAGCCCATTCCTCTTTGTGAACCCGTGAGGCCGATAGTATATTCGTGAGTTCGCCAACCTTACGCTGTTCCCATGCGTCAGTAAATCCGGCGAAGCGAATTTCTGGAACGGACGCCCCGTCTTTCGGGAACATTTTTTCGAGCATGGATTTTTTGACATTCGTCAGTTTTGCGTACTTACGCTGATGAAGGGTGATAAGGTAGTCAAGGTTGTCAAAAAACGATGAAATCTTTGCTTGTTCATCGATTGACGGGTACGCAATTAAAACTTCTTTCAAGTCCTCATTATAAAGATGAACAACGGATTTTCCTTGCGCCCGTTTTGCAAGGGCATCGTGAGGAGTGCCAAAAGAAAGCTCAATGGCTAAAAATGCAGATTGCAATTCTTTATGTGGAAATACGACATTCAAGCCGCTGCCAAGCAAAAAACCTGATTTTTCAACGCTTGAAGCAATGGCAATATCTTCTGCGGTCTCGCCGGATGATGGCAGTATTACTTCGCCACCCTTACTGAACACAGCGCCAGGTAAGATTTCAGCAAAGGTATCAACCTCTCTGATAATAGGTTGGTACTTTGTATACAGTCTTCCATACAGAATAATGGGCGTCCCTGATTCACGCAAATCAGATTTTGTATATCCTTGTCCTTTGGAAAAATCTGCAACTTTCCCCAGCTTACGCTGTTCCCAAGCGTCAGCATTTATAAATGCTTTAAATCTTATTTGAGGCTTATTTGTTTTATTAACCATTCTCGTCCTTCACCGCTTTTTAAATATTTTTCTCTGTATTGGGTGTTCCACCGCCTGCCATGTTAGCCAGTTTCCCCAACCTTACGTGTTTTTAAAAGTCGGTCGAAATACCGTCAAACGCCTCGAAATATCCCCATAACTTCCTGTAAATCAGGCGTTTTTTTCAGTTATAAGCGTATCAATATCCTCAAACGCATTTTCAAGGCGTTCGATATGGTACAGATCGTACATGTCATAAATGAAATCTGTCAGTTCGAGCCTATCCCAGAGCTTTAAAATCTCATCGGCAGTGGTTTTTTTGTATTCCGCATAGCGTTCCAGCAAATAAATGAAAAAATCCATCTCTTTAGACATATTCATCTCTCCTTAAGTACAGGGAGTTTCTCGGATTTCCCGTAACCTGCTCGGCTTCCCACATATCAAAGATTATTTCGGGACTCACTGTATAAAGTTCAAGTTCCTTATCAACCAACATTCTGTAGGTTTCGGAAAGGATGAACTTTCTCAAAGCGGTCTTTTCATCAAAGCCATATTTTTCAACAATCTTTTTAATATTATACCTATCAAAAAAGTCTAAAGTCCTTACGCTTATTGCACTCATAACGGTTCGCTCCCTTCAAATCTCAACATATTCAGTACTCGTTCGGTCAGAAATGCGTACTGATCGGTTAATTTTTGCGGAAGAAGCCGCTTAATAGCTTCTTCTTTCAAATAAACTCCACTCATATAGTCGTCGACAACCCTGATAGTGGTATCGTTTGCAACGGGTCCGATTACAACATCATAGCGTTTGCCGACATATTCACTCTTTCTATTTTGAACCACAAAGTCAAGCCAATCGCCATTGGCCGCTTCAAAATGCAAAACCTCCAAGCTTTTTAGAGTTGCCTCATCAAATTCATACACATTCAGCGTCGGTGAGCCAGTTTTTCTTCTGTTGTAAACATTTCTTGCCACCTTGCCGCTTGCTCTCTGCTTGAAGTTATATAAAAACCTGCTCCAAAATCCAAAGCTCTGAGCTGCGGAAATATTTTCGGAGATTTAACAGTGACATTACTGCCATGATATAATTTCATTTTTACTCCTTTCTGCCCTACACGAACATCTTTTCAAGGCAAGATTTCTTGATATTTTGTAGTCTTGCCAACTCACGCTGATGAAGGGTGATAAGGTGGTCGAGGGAGCGGAAAAAGGCACTTATACCAGCCTGTTCATCTTCTGATTTTGGGTAGTTTACAATGGTGTTTTGCATTGCCCCCTTTGAAATCGAAGTCACCTTTATTCCTTGCATCAAAGGAAGAAGTTGGTGATGATATGATTCTGAGTTCATATAATATCCGAGATAACCAGCTGCGAATTTCATCAGTGGGCGATACGGAATTGTATGTAGTCCAGATATGACATTTTCATCGGTTAAACCCGCTATCTCACTACATTTTCCTACGGTTTCATCCTCCGCTGTATCAGCTACAATAACATCCCCATTTTGCAAAAGTGAAGTCCTATACTTTGCCACAATAGAGTTGTCGGTAATCCTTGGCAAAGCTTCTTTCCTTATATCAAGATACTCTCCAAACTTGATGAGGACATCACCGTAATGAACATTCAAAGCAACACCCTGTTCATACGATAACTCCGCCCTTGAAAGCGTGTTGTTTTGCAAGCTGATAAGCACTTGCCCCAACTTTCGCTGTGCCCAAGCGTCAGTAAATCCGGCAAAGCGAATTTCTGGAACGGACGCCCCGTCTTTCGGGAACATTTTTTCGAGCATGGATTTTTTGACATGCGTCAGTTTTGTATACTTACGCTGATGAAGGGTGATAAGGTGGTCGAGGTTGGTTGTAAACTTTCCAAGAAGCTCCTGTTCTCGTAGGGACGGAAGACACAAATTGATGTTCATCATCGTGTCGGCATTAAGTTTTGCTCTGCCTCCACCGACCAACAGCGACTCAATATCCGCTTGATTTATCGAATACGCTAAAAACTCATTATTACAGATGTTTTCCTTTCCTTGCAGTACATGGGCGTGATTATTGACCCAAATACGCCCTTTGACGCATTTTACAGGATAATTTTTCAAGTCATTTGCGCCGTCCTCTGCAACAAGAACAAACTCGCCATCGTGGGTAAAGCCTTCAACATAATCCTGTATTCCGTTTGCTCCATAGTACGGAGTAGAGCCTGCTACTCTCAAATTTGCAGCAATTGGAACTCGCAAATTATCATATCTGTCAGCAACTTCGCTTACCTTCCACTGTTCCCAAGCGTCATCGAATCCGGCAAAACGAAGCGACGGTTTTCTTGAGGTTTCACGCATGATTATTCACCTCCAAGCAAGGACTTGAGTTCTGCTATGCCCTTCATGTCGTACTCATTTCCGGTTAGTTCGCCCAATAATTCCACAAGGGTGTGCTGGGTTTCAACAATTTGCTGCTCCACTTCCGCAAAGGTAGTTTCATATTTGCGGCATAGTGCTTCCAGCTTTGCTGTAAAACCGGAAATCACAGCGTCGGGAAGGCTTGAAATGTTCTTCACAAGAGGAACGATCCATTTTTTCTGGATAAGGCTAAGCGCGTCCTCGTCAGAAAGGCCTTCTATCGTTTTCTTGGTGAGGAGGTGAAGCTTGTTGCTATCGTCCTTTACTTGTTTTTTGAGAGTCTTTTCTTCTGTAAACATCTCATCTGCCTTTTTAAGTATAGCCAGTGTTTCCGGCTCCGCGTCTTTCGCCTTCAATGCTTTTTTGACTTCTGCCGCAACGAATGCGTCTTTGGCATCATTTACGAAATCCTTCTCTTTTTCGTCTTCTCCCAGCTCGTCAAGCAGCGATTCAAGTTCGTTTGTTATTTCGCCGAGACGTGCTTCTTTTTCTTGCAGATTGGTAAGCTCTTTCGCAAGCATGGCTTTCTGAACGAGCGAAAATGGGATTACATGACCGACCCAGCCGTCTTGAATTTCCTGGTCTTTACCCTCTTTCTTTTTGATAACCATGTTTGGATCAACTTGTTTTGTCGCCGCAAAGCCTTCTGTTTGGATGATTTCCAAATCAACGGCAATTTTCTTCCAGTCCATGTCAAGAAGCTGATAAGCACTGTATTTGTCCACAAGAGGCACGTCGTTCAGACAAGTGAAGATGAAATTGCTGAGGACAGACTCCTCCTTGGAAATGTTCCGTGTTTCCATCCCATCTAGTAATTCGGTATTCAAAAACGCTTCAAAACTGTCAAATGACGCGGCATATTGATCCAAAAACGCGACGACATCAGGATGAGCGTAAATTGCCGTCTTCAAATCAGAAACATTCAAGCGGTAATACGCGGCGTTCTCGGAAATGAAAAGGGACGCTTTCAGAGTGGGGAAAGCATCCCAATACTCATGCAGTTCTTGAAGCTCGCTCTCAGGAATGCCGCCAAACATCGAAGCGTATATATCCCAGCTTTCGGCTTTTTCGGACGAATCCACATAACGAGGGATGTTGAGATTGTATTCATTGGCCCTGATTTCATCCCGCGTGACGACTCTCGAAAACTTTTCGACTGTCGAGCGTGTTGTGACTACATCGACGATCTTCTTGATGTCACAAGCGCGTAAAACATTGTTCTTTCCGACTTTTTCAAACCCTTTAGAAGCATCGACAATGAGAACATCCGTGTTCGGACGCTTTTGTTTCAGCACCATGATGATTGTCGGAATGCCGGTTCCAAAAAAGATATTTGCAGGAAGACCGATAATGGCGTCAATGTGATTCTGCTCGATCAAGTTTTTTCGGATAGTTCCTTCTTCACCACCACGGAACAGCACTCCGTGAGGCAGCACAATGGCCATGACACCGTCGCTTTTTAAGTGGAAAAGGTCATGCAGCAAGAATGCGTAGTCTGCCTTTCCCTTCGGTGCAAGACCAAACCGGGCATACCGGGGATCGGTTTCCTTATCCGATGGATTCCACGCCAGAGAGTAGGGTGGATTGGATACGACGGCATCCACATAGAGCGGGTCGTATGTGTTGATTGGGTCGTTCTCATTGAAGTATGGCCAGTCTTCCTCAAGCGTATCGCCATTTCTTGTGACAATATTATCCGGCAAAATGCCGCGCATGACAAGATTCATCCGTGTGAGGTTATAGGTGTTTTCCTTTAGTTCCTGTGCGTAGTATTTAATATTATTATCGTTGCCCATAAAACGAGCGACACACTTGCCGATGTTGATCAGAAGAGAGCCGGAACCACTGGTTGGGTCGTATATTTTTATCTTCTCCCGATCTTTCAGGTGGTTTGCAACGATTTCGGATATGAGCAAAGAAACCTCATGCGGTGTGTAAAACTCCCCGGCTTTTTTACCGGCATTGGCGGCAAAGTTGCTGATCAGATATTCATAGATAAAACCCAGCACATCGTAGTCCTGCTTGCCATCCATGGGAATATCCTTGATCAGATAGATGAGATCGCGTATCGCTTTCGTTCTTGCACCGGAGGTATCGCCGAGCTTGGACAGACCGGTCGCCAGTGTTGTAAAAACCCCATCGAAGACTTTCTTGTGCAATGTGTTGATGAGTCTGCTGAATGCTGCGAGCGCAACCGTTACATCATCTGCCGAGAAGTCGCTTCCTTTTTTTATCCATGTGGAAAAGAGATTGTCATAGGAAATGAAGTAGCCGATATTTTTCTGGATACTCTCGACCGTTTCCTCGTCCTCTTCGGTCAAATCCGGGAGGTCTTCGTCCCTCCATTCGTTATTCTTGAGATATTTGACTTCCTTATCGGACAGAAATTTATAAAAAATGAAGCCGAGAATATAGTCTTTGTATTCGTTCGCTTCGATCTTGGAACGCATCTTATTCGCCGACTCCCAAATTTTGGAGGCAAGTTGTTGTTTATTCATCAGTATTCCATGTTTTCCTGCGCAAGAGATTTTCAACCATTGTGTTTTAGAATATTTCCAGAAATTTTTACCTTTTTATATTTCATCCACTTTCATTTTCAGGAAATTCAAAGTGAAATAAGTATAGCAGAAATTCTTCCCAAGTCAAGAATACTTTCTTCCCACCTTAAAGTTCTGTCCCAAGGAAATGTAAAATAGGTGTAATCAGCATATCGTTTACCCAGGGTAGTGACCAGACCCCCTGCCAATATTCTGGAAAACGTCTATAATTCGGGGGTTGTGGAAGTATCTTTTTCAGTGAGTGGAAGCGTTATGAAAATTGGACTGGCAGGATATCAGGGTTCGGGCAAGAGTTCGTTGTTTCAGTGGTTGACCGGGGTGGAGCCGGATTTGGCAAAGTCGCATTTGGATCAGAGTGCCATGGCGACCATTCCTGAACCGCGTGTGGAGGAGCTGATTCGGATCTATTCGCCGAAAAAAGTGACGCGGGCAGCCATCGAGATTACCGATACGCCTGGCTTGTCGCGGACGCAGGAGGGGAATGCCCAGAAATTGGCCTGTTTGCGGGAAGCGGATTCGTTGGTACTGGTGGTGGCTGGTTTTGGTGGTCTGGACCCGAAGGTAGAGTATCAGAAATTTTATGAAGACCTGATTCTGGCGGACATGGAACTGGTGACGCGGCGGATGGAACGTGTGGCGGAGTCGTTGCGCAAGTCGTTGCCGAAAGAGGAGAAGGAGAAACTGCAATTTGAGCAGGAGACGCTGGAGAAAATCAATGCTGGACTGACGACGGGGGAACCGATTTCGGCAGGGGGGCTGGACGAGGATGAAAAACGGGTGCTGGCCGCGTTTCGGCTTTTCACGCAAAAGTCGTGCATGGTGCTGGTGAACACGGCGGATGATGAGCAGGAACCGGAACGTTTTCGCGGAATGCTGGGGGACGAGATTGTCGTTTTGGCGGCGCCCGTGGGATTGATGTTGGAACTGACGAAACTTTCGCCGGAAGAGGGACTGGAGTTGATTGAGGAAATGGGGCTGAAAACGGTCGATCGGGATGAGGTGATTCGCACCATGATGGACGTTTCCGGGCAAATGCTCTTTTTCACCGCTGGCGAAAAGGAGGTTCGGACGTGGATTTTGCGGAAACAGGGGACGGCACTCGATGCTGCCGCGTCGATTCATACCGATTTGGCACGGGGCTTCATTCGCGCGGAAGTGATGTCGGTGGGCGATTTGATTCGGCTCGGTTCCGAGCGGGAATTGAAAGCGGCGGGACTTATGCGGCAAGAGCCGAAAGATTACGTGATTCAGGATGGCGACTGCCTGTTCATTAAGTTTAGTGTTTGAGGAGAAAAAATGCTGGAACCCGTGAGATTTATGCCCCAGATGAATACGATTGCGGGCGTTTCGATTGGCGAGATTGCCCGACAGTTTGGTACGCCGACGTTTGCGTACGACGAAGCGATGATTCGTTCGCGGCTGGCTGATTTGCAGGACTTTGACGTGGTGCGATATGCGCAGAAAGCGTGCAGTAACCTGGCGATTTTAGAGATTTTACGTCAAAATGGCGCGAAGGTGGACGCGGTCAGTGCGATGGAGGTTCGGCGTGGACTGGCAGCTGGCTTTTCCGCAGGTGACGAGGCTGGAATCGTCTATACGGCGGACATTTTCGACCAGGATGCGCTGGAATTGTGCGTTCGGGAAGGGATTCACGTGAATTGCGGTTCGCTGGAGATGATTCGGCAGTGGAACGCGGAAGTGGCACGTCAGGGCAGAACCGATTTGCCGAGGGAATTGACGCTGCGTATCAACCCCGGTTTTGGGCATGGGCACAGCCAGAAAACGAATACGGGCGGACCGCTTTCCAAACATGGAATCTGGTGGGAGGAACTTCCCGAAGCGATGGAAGTTGCCAAAAATGAAGGGGTTACAATCACCGGCTTGCATATCCATATTGGTTCAGGCACCGATCTGGAACACCTTTCGCAATGTTGCGAGGCGATGAAGACGCTGGCGTTGCGGGTGGGAAAGAGCGTTCGCACGATCAGCAGTGGCGGCGGTTTACCAACCGTTTATCGGGAAGGGGACACGTACGTCGATTTGAAAAAGTATTACGGTTTGTGGGACGCGGTGCGGAAGGATTTGGAGAAAACGTTCGGCCATGCGGTGACGCTGGAAATTGAGCCGGGGCGGTATCTGGTGGCGGAATCGGGGTATCTGGTGACGGAAATCCGAGCGGTCAAACGGCAGGGTGAGAACACGTTTTACCTGGTGGATGCCGGGTTCAACAATTTGGCACGTCCGGTTCTGTATGGTTCTTACCATCCGATGTTTGTTTGTCCGGCAGATGGTAACGTGTTGGAAAATGCGGAGTTACGCGACGTGATTGTCGGCGGGCCACTGTGCGAGTCGGGCGATATTTTCACGCAGGAAGAGGGCGGTTTTGTCCAGTCGCGGAAATTACCGGAAGCCAAGGTGGGGGATTATCTGGTGATCGGGTGTGCTGGAGCCTATGGCTTTGTGATGGGTTCCAATTACAATTCCAAGCCGTATGCCGCGGAAGTGCTTTTGCGTCGGGGGGAAATGCTGGAAATCCGTCGGCGACAGACGTTTGCGCAGCTGATCGAAAACGAACGGGTGCCAGAAGTGCTTTTGGAAAAAGGGGAAAGGGAATAAGGTCGATGGAATCCGACTGGGCATCCACGGTACTCTTTTTCGCTCTGGGGGCAGAGTCCGGCTATCTGGAAGACCGGCTCACCTCGCCGAAGCGGTTCCAGGCGGAGGGATTCTCGATTCTGGAAGGGATTTTGGGGGGTAAGAACGTTCTGGTCGTCCGCACGGGAACGGGATATGCCAACGCACGCCGAGTGGCGGAAGCGGTTTTGCTGGCACACCGTCCCCGGCAGGTGATTTCCGCAGGATTTGCGGGGGGGCTGGTGCCGGAATGGAAACGGCAGGAACTCTTTTTTCCGTCGGAAGTGTGCGACGAACATCTTCATCTGATTCGTCTGGAAAATTGGCAACCGGAGGAAATTCCTGAAAAATTCCGCCATCGTTCTCATTTTGGCGGACGGCTTTTGACGTGGCCGGGAATTCTGGCGACTCGCGAAATGAAGGAAGCTCAGGGAAAAGCGTTTTTGTCGCAAGCGGTGGATATGGAAACGTTTGCGATTGCGGAAGTCTGTGAAGAGCGATGTACGAAATTCTTTTCCGTACGAATTATCAGCGACGAAATGGAGCGTTCCCTGCCGGAGGATATGGGGGAATTGATGGAACAGGGCACGTTTCTGAATCAGGTTCAGGAAGCGTGGAAACTGTTCTGGAAACGTCCCGGAAGTCTGGTCGATTTGTATCGACTTCGGGAGAGTGCGGTCGAATCTGCCGTGGAATTGGCCGATTTTCTGGAAGATTATCTTACTTCCTGTTAAAATGCTCTTGTCTGAAAAGTGCCAATATGCTACAATTCCCACCAGGAAACAAGTTGGAACTGGAGACAAAAGAGAGGTTGGTTGTGACGCCTGAAAAGAATCGTAAAATAAGCTGGCTGGCAGGTTGTTTGATATTCCTGGGTGGGTGCCAGTCCTTTACCGCAAGTTCCTACAACGCGGAAGGGGTTCGGATGTTGGCGGCCGAGCGTCCCGAAGATGCCCTGGACTATTTTGAGCGAGCCAAAAATGCCGACCCGGAAAATCCCGATGCGTACTACAACTGCGGGGTCGTCTATCACGAAATGGCCATCGATACCGGGCGAGAATCCGATTTCCAGATGGCCAAATATTATTACGATTTATGCCTGGAACGGAATCCCAATCATGTGGAGTGCAATCGTTCCAAAGCCACACTACTGTGCGACATCGGTCAGAACGATGCCGCGTTTCAGTTGATGGAAAGTTGGGTGGACCGCCAGCCTGCTTCCGCAGAACCACGGATTGAGTTAGCCCGCCTGTACGACGAACATCATCAATTGGCTCGTGCCCGAGATTGCCTTACCGACGCGGTGGCTATCGACAGTCACAACGTTCGTGCCTATACCGCATTGGGAAGTGTACGAGAACGGATGGGGGATAATCAGGAAGCGATTCACGCTTACGAACGAGCGTTGGCACTGAATCCCTATCAACCGGAAGTGAACAGCCGAATTGCTTCGTTGCGTTACACCGTTCCGAATACCACGCCGCCGTCCGCTCCGCTTCGTCCCGAACAGCAGAATACCATCGACCCGGAAGGGAAAGAAGAAATTGCCACGGCTCCGGGAAACGCGGTGCAATAAATACCCCAAAACGAGTGAGAAAATCTTGCCTCTCTCACTCGTTTTTAAGAATTTCTCACCACCAGGTGTTACGATCGTCGCTTGGGGCGTCGTTTGGCTTTGACGTTTCCTGCCATACTGGAAGGTTCACGATTCCGGGCACTGAGATTGGTGTTCACGATGATGTTGATCGTGTCACGCCAACCGGGAACATTGAGTGTGGCAAAATTGACCTCTTCCTCATCGTCCTCTTCTTCGTCGATCGGTTCCTCAATTTCCTCGAAAACATGGTCTTCTTCCTCGTAGGAATCGTCGTCGGACGGAGTGATTCGTTCCTCCCGTTCGTAGGCACGCCTTGAATCACGACGATTTCGACGGCGTTTGGGAGCGGGAACAACCTCCTCTTCCTCATCCTCCTCGGAATACTCTGCCCAATCCTCTTCTTCCATCGGGAGTTCGTCATGATGCGGCTGAGTTTCCCAACTTCGTTCCTTACGTTTTCGAGAGCGGACTGGACGTGTCACTTCCACTTCCTCCTCAGGGAATTCCGTGACAGATTCCGTAAGTACCTCATCATGTTCCCGCCTGGAACGCCGACGGCGACGCGAACGGGCGGCATTGGGGTAACGTTCTTCCTCTTCAGGGATTTCCTCTTCTTCATCCGTATCCATGATCGGAGTGGGGAAAAGTTCCCGCATACGCCGCATTGCCTCTTCGGATTCGTAGCCAGGGATGTCGGTGGGATAGTCCACCTCTTCAGAATAAGTTTCGCGGATACGGCTCTTTTTCCCTTTCCGTTTTTCTTCCCCGGAAGCGACTTTTTCAGGCACTTCTCTTCCGGTACGCTCTTTCCGGCGTCTTTCCCGTGGTTTGGCGGCGGATGTTTTGGGCAATTCCATTTCCTCCACCTCTTTTTCTTTGCGAGACGATTTTTTTCCTCGGCTTTTAGAGGTTTCCTGTTGCCAACCGTTTTTCTCCATTCCCAAATCTTCCTTTTCCATTTTCTGCGTCAACGATTCGACAACTTCCTGAACTGGCTTGGACTTTTTTTCAGGCGTTTTCTTCTCGGACTTCTCCGGGGGCAAAGTCACTGGAAGCCCCAAATCCATGGCTAACATTGCCCAGGGATCCAACGCGTCAACCGGGATGGGAAGCTCCAGTTCCTCAGGCAGTTCCTCTTTCTCCCTTTCCATAACAGGCGTCTTTTCTTCCGGTTTCGTCTCTTCCCAAGTCTCTTCCGGGAAAAGTTCTTCCAGAAGTCCGGCTCCAAATCCGCCCTGAGGTCGCTGGACAGTCGGAATTTTCTTGAAAACGTAACCTTCCTCCTCAATCTCCTCCACCACAAGAGAAGGTTGGGAAAAATCCATTTCCTCCGCTTCTTCGGTGGAGTCTTCCTCCTCCGTTGCCAGTTCCGTGGTGACAAAGGTTCCTGCTCCGCCAAAAATCTCCTCTACAAGAGGTTCCCGCGGCACATTCTGTTCCTCCGAAACTTCCTTACAGGAAGAAAACTCTTCCATCGTCAGAATTTCCTCGGTTTTTTCCTGAATATCCCCTTCCTCACACACTTCTGGAGCATTTCCCAGCGTATCGGGTGTTTCTTCGGAACCTAACAGTTGTGTCAGAAAATCCCAATGGTTCTTTTTATCTTTTTTCGTCATCATCTCTTCCGAATTCCTCGGCTTGGTTGGGTTACTTTTTTGTTGAAATTTCCCTGGAACGTCCTGTTTCTTCCACACAACGGAAATCTCAAGGAAACGGATTCCCGAAATCCTATTATCAAGAAGACGCTATCCTATTATCCCCTTTTTCGCACACTTTCACAAGGGGGGAAGGCAAAAATTCTTTTAACGACTCGTCCGAAGGGCAGCCGCCACAAATTCCCGGAACAGGGGGTGTGCCAAAACCGGTTGACTCCGAAATTCCGGGTGTGCCTGCGTCGCCACAAACCAGGGATGGTCGGGCAATTCCACAATTTCCACCAGTTCACTGTCAGGATTGTTGCCGGAAATGACCAGTCCGCCCCGTCGCAACCGTTCGACGAACTGGGGATTCACTTCGTAACGATGCCGATGGCGTTCCCGAATCATCTCCACGCCGTATGCCTCCCGCGCTTTCGTCCCTTCATGCAGCCAGCAGGCGTATGCTCCCAAACGCATCGTCCCGCCACGTTCCACCACATTTTGCTGGGAATCCATCAGCGCCACGACCGCTTTGGAAATGTCTTCCTTCCCCGGCTCCATCCACTCCATGCTCCCCACATCCTGCAAGCCACACACATGGCGGGCAAACTCCACCACCGCACACTGCAAACCGAGACAAATGCCCAAAAACGGAATCTGATTTTCGCGTGCGTACTGAATCGCGGCAATTTTGCCCTCCACCCCTCGATTTCCAAATCCGCCCGGCACCAGGATACCCTGAACGTCTCTCAGAACATTCGCAGCCCCCTGTTCCTCAATCTCTTCCGCCTCCACCCGAAGCAAATCAATCGCCGCATGGTTCGCAATTCCCGCGTGCGTCAACGCTTCGTAAATCGATTTATACGAATCCGTCAGCGAAATGTACTTCCCAACAACCGCAATTTTCACACGTTCCCGCGGCTGGCGGACTTTTTCCAGCATATCGTTCCACTGCGTCAAGTCAATCGGCGGAACTTCCAACCCCAGACGTTTCAGCAGAATCTCATCCGTTCGCTCTTCCATCAACATGACCGGAACCTGATAGATGGAAAACTCCACATCCTGCTCCTCAATCACATTTTCCGGCCGAACATTACAGAACATGGCAATTTTGCGACGATGTTCCTCACTGATATTCTGCGTGGTGCGGCAAATCAGCAAGTCCGGCTGGATCCCGATTTCGCGGAGTTTTTGCACCGAATGCTGCGTCGGCTTCGTTTTCACCTCACCACTGGCTCGCAGGTACGGAATGAGCGTCATGTGGATAAACGCCACATCTTCCCGGGGTCGCTCCAGTTGAAATTGACGCATCGCTTCCAGAAAAGGTGCCCCTTCAATATCGCCAACCGTCCCCCCCAGCTCGATCATAATCACGTCAATCTCCGGCTTCTCCAGACGAAGCCAACTCTCCTTGATAGCATTGGTGATATGCGGCACCACTTGCACCGTTGCGCCGTCAAAATCGCCGTGACGTTCTTTCTGAATCACGCTCATGTAAATCGCACCCGACGTAATATTATTCTTCTGGTGCATGTATTTTCCCACAAACCGTTCGTAATGCCCCAAATCCAGGTCGGTTTCCGCGCCGTCTTCCGTCACGTAAACCTCGCCATGCTGAAAGGGATTCATCGTCCCGGGGTCCACGTTCAGATAAGGATCCATCTTCAGCATTTCGACATTCCATCCGCGACTGCGCAACAATAATCCGATACTTGCCGAAGTCAAACCTTTCCCCAGAGAGGAAACCACGCCGCCTGTGATGAATACGAATTTACTCATGATACCATTTTCCAATATAATAAAGAAATCGAAACGTCGGGAAAAGGACAATAGGGCACTTTCTCAGACAATTTCCGTGCATCCCGCGTGACGGAAACTGTTGTCGTGCTGCAAGGCACTTTGAAATAACCTTTCGCCGCAGGGGGTCGGGTAATGCCGGTTGATACAGCCCAGACAAAGCGTCTCTTCCGGCAGACCGATACATTCCGCCACGCGATCCAACGGCAGGAAGCGAACCGAATCCACTCCGATCTCCTCGGCCATCGCGTCCAACGCTTCTTTCGAGGGATTTTCCACCTTGCCGGGGAAATATTTCGGGGCAAAAAGCTCCTCCACTGTCGATAAGTCCACGCCGTAAAAACAGGGTGCCAACACCGGTGGACAGGCCACGCGAACATGAATTTCACTCACCCGCCCCACCTCTCGAAGCCGTTTCACCAATGCCCGCATCGTCGTCGAACGAACGATACTGTCGTCCACCAGGAAAATCTTCTTCCCCTGCAAAACCGACGGAATGATCCAATATTTGCTCCGAACCGCATATTCCCGCGTATCGTTCCCCTGAATAAACGTCCGCCCCGCGTAACGATTCCGCAGCAGACCTTCCGTAAAGGGGATGTTCGCCTTAAACGCATATCCCCCCGCCGCGCTTTTGGCCGTATCGGGAACCGGAACCACAATCGAATTCTCGTCCCACGGAATATCTTCCTTTTCCGCCAGCACATTCCCACATCGTTCCCGGCTTAAATAAACGCTACAGGAATCAATCTCGCTCGCCGCATTGGCAAAATAAATCCACTCGAAGAAACACCGTGCCTCCCGTTTTTTCGGAGCAAAACGTTCCAGACGATACCCGTCTTGATCCACAATCAGAATCTGTCCCGGTTCAAAATGATGGATTTCCCGGAAGCCCAGATTTTGCAGAGCCAGCGATTCGCTTGCCACTCCCAACAGTTTTCCCTGCACCGACCAGCAAAGAGGCCGAATTCCCAATGGGTCACGCGACGCGAACATCCGCCCCATTCCATCAATATAAACGATATTGTACGCACCGTCGAATTCCTGAGCCAGTTGCGACATCACTTTGCACAGATCAGGATTCTCTTCTCCCTGCAAGGCACGAGCCAGAAAGTGCATGATGATTTCGGTGTCGTTGTCGAGAGTGACGTGATATTGGCTTTTGGAGAGAAGTTTTTCCCGAAGCTGCGGGTAGTTGGCCAGCGTGCCGTTGAAAGCGAAACAGAACCATTTCCAGAGCCGCCCGTGATGCCGTTCAAAAGGTTGGGCGTAACGGGGATCGTCCTGGCCGGTCGTTCCGTAGCGGGTATGCCCGATTCCTGCTCGCCCGGAGTAGTTCTGAAGAATCTCCTCAAAACGCCGCTTTTGCGTGGTACAGAAAACTTCGTTCACCGTCCCGATGTTTTTGTACGTATCCAGAATTTGGGGGCGTTGGGAATTGTAGGTGGCAATTCCTGCCGCTAGTTGACCTCGATTCTGCATTTCCGCAAGCATTTGCTGCAAAAGAGGCGTGATATTTCCATCAACGACTGCGGACGACGCATCTCCTTCTGGAGCCACTGCTTCATCCATCCAATACAGAGCCGCTACACTGCATTCGTGTGTAAGAACCTCGCTCATAAAAGCCTTCTATCCCGTTACAGACCACATGAATCGAAATTTGGCATAACGCCAACAGATAGTCGAAATTATACTCTACAAATCTCTCTTTGTAAACAGGGGACGGTAGAAATTTCTTTTAGAGCACTTCTATACTCCATCTACTTGAGTTTTTCGGATTCACTCCACAAAGCCCCTCCCTTGGGGAGGGGTGGTAGCCGTCAGGCTACCGGGGTGGGCAGGG
>JAUNBF010000058.1 GCA_030527185.1 Planctomycetia bacterium
TACCAGCGGTTGATGTTGTTTTGAAGTTGGGTGGTGGGGTCGAAAGGTTTGCCGGTGTAGCCGAAAAGGATGGGGTTGGTGCCGGAGGTGAGGTTGCCGAATGCGTCGTAAATGAGGTGGGTGGTTTCGGTGGTGGAAAGAATGTCGCGGACGGTACCGAGATGGTCGGTGAGGGACCATAAAACACCATCGGTTGTGCTGTCGGCAAGGAGTTTGTCTTGATGTTGGGGGGGCCAGAGGTAATGGTGGGTGATGGTGTCGTCGTCGATTTGGATGGTCGTTTGATAGTTTTCGGGGATGAAAATGGACTTGGAGTCGGCGGTTCCGTCGGCGTTGGTGTCGAGGGTTTTGCGAATCCAGACGTTGTTGTAATCGTAGGTGTATTCAACGATTTGAATGTCTTGCCATTCTTCGGTGGTAGAATTGTATTCCTGTTGAGTGACTTTGGTTAGACGGTTGCGGTAGTCCCAGGTGTAGAGTTCACGGTGGGTGGAATTGGTTTTGGTGAGGCGGTTGCCTTCGGAGTCGTAGGTGTAAGTGTAGGTGGAATCGGAGGTTAATTCGTTGTTGATTCCGGTGGTGTAATTGTCTCCATTCGCAACAATTCTGTTTCCGTTTTCATCATAGAAATACGATTCGTCGTTTAGATTTTGATTCGCGTAGTCTGCGTCGATGAGTTGGCCGAGGAGGGGATGATTTCGGCAGAATCTTCCTCTGAACTGTCCCACATCGAAGGAGGGGAGGTACCGTCCCCGCTTCCTTTGATGTGGGAAGGGAAAGAAGACTGGCGATAGTAAAATGGAAAATGGAGTCATCATTTAAGAAGGTAATTTTTATCTATCTTGTATAAGCTACGTCGAAAATAGTGCCAGGCCAAATTTCTCCATCAGCTAGGTAACCTCCCCAAGAATATCATTCCGAAGGCAACCTAGATAAATTAAGTCCTATCGAACTTATATTTATTCTGCAGTCGAAATCCCAAAGGAATAAGGATACTCATCAAAAGGAAGGATTGTTCTTGTGAAACGTGAACTTTACCATAAGGCCTTGCTTTTTCATAAGAGTTATGAAAAACTTTGCGAAATTGTTCATCACGAACTACTAAAACGGAATCGTCCAACAAACAACAACGGCGTTGACGAAGAGAAAATCGATATTCTTTTTCCCATATTTTTATGGAAGCGACATAGATTTCCCGTTCTATATTTTTAGGCGGTGGGTAGTCTTCACGATAAATGAAAGAGGATACCTCCTTCCAGTTTTCATCGTAAAGTCCAAATTTTCGCTTTTCTCCGTCCCAATAGCCTCGTTGAGAGACATAACGCCATTTCACCTCTTGCGGGCAGAGAATTTCTACACCTAAGGCACCGAATAGGAATCCATTCTCCTTCGGTTCCCTCGTGACAATCATGGGGGTTCCCACTCGGTCAAAGATGGTGATGGTTCCCTTTTTTTCTTGAAAATGATATAACCCTTTGAAAAGACGGGTTGTTTCTGAAAACATGTCCATTCTCCTTATAATATTTCCGCTTCCGCACCACTTCCAAAAAGTCCCCAATTCAATTTCCATTCTTGACGATGTGTTCCACCGAACCACCCGGGAGACTGCCAATAGAATCTTCCGTATACAGAAGCTCCTTGAGCCTTTATTGTAGGATATATTTGAAATTTTCCAGCCGTTCCAACTTCTGCACCATGATCTCCTATCCAATTTTTTAACTGTTCAAAATCCCATTTCATAGCACCAGATGGACTTCCTGATAGAACCCCCTCCATTTCATTCCATTGTTTTGTTTCTAGATAATATTTTTTGCTTAGATTACCTGCCAGGGTTACACGTAATACTGGGGAACTGCCCAGAGTATATCGAGTATATCCGTTTTTAATAGGAATCGTAACTTGTAAGGTTCCTACGGGTTTAAGACGAAAACCAATACTGCACTCACCCGTATTATACTTGGCACCTATTACGAGAGCTCCGATCAATTTAGAATCTTTCAATTTTCCTTCCCAACGAAGTTGTCGATCAAAACTAACAGATGGATTTTCCTGAAATACCGCAAGAGCAGCAGGAAGAATGCGGTCTAATTGTTGTTGAACATAGCCCTCTATATAATTTTTAACAGCGACAACGGCATTCTTCAAACTTTCTAGTGTCTGTTTCGCTATATCTTTCACCTGGTCAAAGGCTTCATGAATAGCATTTTTCCAAGCATTGTAAGTATCCGATGGCCGCCAGCTTGCATCGGGATGCCACGGTGCAACGAGTTCTAAGCCTAAATAATCAATATAACGTGGAGGATTATTCCCTACATACCGATACAAATTCGTGTCGTTTCCTTCAAAACCAATCGGATCGGTGGAGAGCCAGCGGCCAGTGGCAGAATCATACCAGCGGTTGATGTTGTTTTGAAGTTGAGTGTCGGCATCGAACGCTTTGCCAGTATAGCCGAATAATATCGGGTTTGTGCCGGAGGTGAGGTTGCCGAAGGCATCGTAAATGAGGTGGGTGGTTTCGGTGGTTCCAACGATGTCGCGAACGGTGCCGAGGTGATCGGTAAGTGACCAGAGGATACCAGATGTTGTGGTGTCGGCGAGGAGTTTGTCTTGATGTTGCGGTGTCCAGAGATAGTGGTGCGTGACGATGGGGCCGGTATTATCACTTAAATTTGTATCGTCGAGCTGCATGGCGGTTTGGTAATTTTCTGGGATGAAAATGGTTTTGGCATCGGCGGTTCCGTCGCCGTTGGTGTCGAGGGTTTTGCGAATCCAGACGTTGTTGTAATCGTAGGTGTATTCGACGATTTGAGTGGTTGTCCAGGTTGATGTTGTGGTGTCGTAAGTCTGCTGAGTGACAGAGGTTAGGCGATTGCGGTAGTCCCATTCGTAGAGTTCACTGTTGGTGGAGTTGGTTTTGGTGAGACGGTTGCCTTCGTCATCGTACGTGTAAGTCCAGTTGGAATCGGAAGTTAATTCATTGTTGGTGCCGGTGGTGTAGGCGGAGCCGTTAGCGGTGAGGCGGTTGCCGTTGGTGTCGTAGGAATACGATTCGTCGGTTAGGTTCTGGTTTGCATAATCTGCGGAGATTAATTGGCCGAGGAAGTCGTAATTATAGGAGGTGGAGCCGTCGAGGGAATTAAGGTATTCCACGATGTTATTGGTTTCGTCGTATGTGTAACTGTGCTGGACGATTGAAGTTGCGTCGGGGTTTTGGTGTAAAATCGAGGTTACGGCGTTGTTGGCGTTATACGACAAGAACGAACGGGGGATTTCGGTGTAATCTTCCTCTACGCTGTCCCACCTGAAGTCGTGGGCTTGGAGGCCGTTGAAGAATGTGAGGAGATGCCTCCTCCACATCTTTCGGGGTGAAAGGATGAAACAAAATTGCGATGGTAAAATGGGAAAAAACGTCATCGTTTATGAAGTAAAATCCATCGATCTTACGTAAACCGCGTCAAAATTTGTACCGGGTCGAGGTTATTCGCCAATTTATTTCTTGCTCTTTATTTTCCTACAACTATTCTATTTTTAAAAAAGGGATAACCCCATAAACGCTACTAACGGTATATCCTGCGAGCAATATCAGGATGGAAATACGAAACAATGGATAATCACGGCTTCCCATAAAAAAAATTACAACAAAATGTATTACTAACAAAAATAAAGAAAACATCAAACATTTTATAAATCTACGACTAAAAAAATGGAGACCTTTTGAAAATCTAGCGATAAAATCCTGCTTAAAAAATACGATAAAAAAACATAAGGATAACGATAAAAACACCGCTGAAATGGAGTGCAGACGTGTACTGATTCCTAAAATATATTGGATCATTTCCACAATAATAACCCCTATAACATTCATTATGAGAAAGGACTGAATCTTCAAAAAATAAAAGAATAATTTATCAACGCAAATCATCACAATAAAACTTAAACTTGCAACTTTGTAAAATTCAAAACAGGGCATCTTTCTAAATTCCATAAATTCTTTTGCCAAAAAACCAAATAAAATTATATTAAAAAACAAAATAAAATATATAATCAATGATTTAGGACTTATCCTCCAATAATTCAACATTTTCCACATCAGCAGCTACCTCCGTATCGCATCTCTGGGTATTTGGTCTTCCATAAAGTCATGATAAATGTCATCCCCCCAGCCTGTGTTGTCGAAATAAATCACAATAGATCCTTGACAAAAGGATATCTTGACAGCATAATGATCGGTAGTTGCCCCTCCATGGGCATAGTATTCCCAATGAATCATTGTTGCGGTAACAGGTGAGGAAGGTTTTGCTAATTTAGAATCAAATATTGTCAAAAACGCACCAACCCATTTCCAACAAGTATCTGTTTGGTAAGGAAATATCCACGCTTTCTGAGCAATATCATAGACTTCTTCAAGTGTTTCAATACACTTTGCAGTACTCACTTCTTTACAAACGCCACTTTCTTGAAGTTTAGCGCACATGGCACATATTTGATTGTATTTTTTTATATCTATCAACCCTAATATATCCAAAGTTTGAGGACTCCTGTTTCCTACATATCGATACAAATTCGTATCATTTCCATTAAACCCAATCGGGTCGGTGCTCAACCATCTTCCAATGGCAGCATCGTACCAACGGTTGATGTTGTTTTGAAGTTGGGTGTCGGCATCGAACGCTTTGCCGGTATAGCCAAAGAGGATGGGATTTTCTACAGTTTGACCGGTGGAATCTTTACAGGAAATCACGTTTCCGTAAGCATCGTAAATGATGTGAGCAGGAACTACGAGGCTGGAAGAAGTTTGCTGGATAATGTCGCGGATACTTCCCAAATGGTCAGTCAAAGTCCACAAAACACCATCGGTTGTGGTATCGGCAAGGAGTTTGTCTTGGGTCTGTGGTGTCCAGAGGTAATGGTGCGTAACGGTGGGAGAAACTTCATCCGACAAATTACTATCATCCAATTGAATTACAGTTTGGTAGTTTTCGGGGATGAAAATGGACTTGGAGTCGGCGGTTCCGTCGGCGTTGGTGTCGAGGGTTTTGCGTATCCAGACGTTGTTGTAGTCGTAGGCGTATTCGACGATTTGGGTGGTTGTCCATTCCTGCGTTTCGGTGTTGTATTCTTGTTGAGTGACTTTGGTTAGACGATTGCGGTAGTCCCAGGTGTAGAGTTCACTGTAGGTGGAGTTGGTTTTGGAAATGCGGTTGCCTTCGGAATCGTAGGTGTAAGTGTAGGTGGAATCGTAGGTTAATTCGTTGTTGGTTCCGGTGGTGTAGTTGGAGCCGTTGGCGGTGAGGCGGTTTCCGTTTTCGTCGTAGGTGTAGGTTTCGTCGGTTAGGTTCTGGTTTGCATAATCTGTGGAGATTAATTGGCCGAGGAAATCGTAATTATAGGAGGTGGAGCCGTCGAGGGAATTGAGGTAGGAGAGGATGTTGTTGGTGGAATCGTACGTGTAGGAGTGTTGGACGATGGACGTTTCGTCCGGTTTTTTGTGGGTGATGGAGGTGACGGCGTTGTTCGCGTTGTAGGTGTAGAGGGTGTTGGCGATGGAGGTGAGGAGGTTGTTGTCGTCAATTTCGTAACGGTTGATAGAGGTTAATAGGCCGTTGGCGTTGTGGGTGAATTCGGCGAAGATTTCGTCGGTGATGTTGCCGTGCTGGCGGATGGAGGTGGCTCGTCCGAGATAGTCGTAAGTCGTGGTGTTGGTGCGACTTGCGACGTTGTTGAGGGTGAGGGAGGACTGGGGTTGGCGGTTGGTGCCCAAAGTAGAAACACACCCTCCCTGTTTTCTCCGGGGAAGGAGGCGAAAAAGCGGGTGCGGTGATGAAATGGGGAATAATTGCATTGTTTTGCGGGTGAAAAAGAGCCTATTCTGTCTAAACTACGTTAAAAATCGTACAGAGGATATTTAATTCAATTTTTACACAAAGAAATTTGCTTCAAAAAGCAAAAACTCTATTAATCACTTATATTCATGATAGAGATATTCCTCTTTTTTTTCTGATACTGTTTTTTTAGTTTTCCGATTCCCTTTTTCGTAAAGCTACAGTATGAAATGTTGAGCTCACTCAAACTGGGCATTTGGGCCAAGGCCGAAACAGACTCGTCGTTCAATTGTGGATTGTAGGAAATATTGAGGTCTGTCAGATGCTTCACGAGCACTAGCTGCGAAAGGTTCTCGTTGGTAAGTTGACTACAGTCGATAAGGCTCAGTTCCCTTAATTCAGGCAATTTGGATAGTTCAACCAATCCATCACTCGTAAATTTCTGGTTTCCGGAAAGATCCAATTCTTGGATTTCCGGTAAAGAGCAAAGTATTTTCAAACTTTCGTCGGTATGGCAAATGTTTAATGTCACAATTTGTAGTTTTTTTAGAAGGCTCAGGTAACGAACTCCTTCAGAAGTAAACTTTTCGGAAAAAATTTCAAGTTCTCTCAGATTTTTCATTTTGGAAACGGGTTGAAGAATTCGATCGGAATAACGAATGCGGTCTTCGAGAGAAGGTTCCGAACAAATGCTGGTATTCAATCGCAATCTTTCCAGTCCCCGCATTTTATCCAGAACGGAACACACCCCCTCTTCTGTCACGGGACATTTGGAAATATGCAGGTCTTTCATTGAATGGAACTTTTTCAGATACGCAAGTCCATTGTCAGTAACGAAACTTCCAATTAGCGCCAACTCTTCAAGATTCGACGCATTCTCAATGAATTGAAAGTCCTCGTCCGTCATGTCTGTCCATAAAATATTGAACGCTTTCAAGTTTTTCACCAGTCCGATAGAGTGAAGCGTTTCCAGCCTGAAATTGCTGCAGGCCATAATATCTAAACTTTTCAAATGTTTGAGTTTTTTTAATCCTTCCCAATCTCTATCGGTCATTTCCCAAACTTGCATACTCTGCATGAGCAGATGTTCAATGGGCTGACGGGTGTTATGTTCTTCTAGAAACGTCCAAAGTTGATCTATTTTTTTCTCATGGCGTGTAGGGGGAATAAAAACCTGTATACGCGAGGATTTTGGGCTGTACCCCCTTGAATCAATTCCTACGGGAAATTCCTGCGCATAGCCGCATTGAAAAAGCGACAAAAGAAAAAATGAAAGTAGTGTTATTTTCATAAAAATATCCTAAAATTCTTCCCAAAGAAAAACATTTTTACCAGTATCTGGATCAACTGCCGTAATACTTGAATCTATTTTAAAATTACGCGTTTTATTTTCCCCATCCCACGAAAACCATAATTTATATTTATTTTGCGAAACTCTCGTGATCATAAGCCATGAATTCGTTCCATAAGCATGAGCGTTCCCACGAAGATAATTTTGCGCAAAATTTCTCGCAAGGCTTGAAGACTTACAACCCCAAAATTGAACAGTTGCATCTTTCGTAAACCAGGCAATTGCCGGAACCTTACCTTGCAATGCGTCATTCCAACTTCTTTGTTTCGTTGGATTTCCTAAAGACAACCCATGGAAACCTCCCAGAAAACCATTTCCTTCCCAATGCCCAATCAATTGAAGATAGCTAATTTGTTTTTTCCCATCAATGATCTCTTTGTCAAGGATATCATATATATTCCTAGCATTTAAATTCCTGTGTTTCTGAGGAACGTTTTTAAAATCTTGCAAAAATTCAATATAATGATTCTGCTCGCCATTGGGAAGAATTCCTGAATCTTGCCCAATAGAGAATTGATAACGATGCCGCGTTCCCATCCGCAACAATGGTTTGATATTATAAACACCACATTTTGCAATTTCCCCTTGTTCCCATTTATTTTTCATGGCATTTTCATCCGCACCAGACATCGTTTTTTTGTTATACATAAATTTTTTTGAAGGAACTGGAATAACACAATACTTTAACTCATCCATTGTGCCAGGTCGCATTTTTTGGCCAAAGTCCTTCTGTACCTTTTGAAATAAAGACTCGAAACTATCGTTACGTTTGTCTGAATAATAAAGATAGGTCGCAACTTTTTTCCATAAACCAGAGGTATCGCTGGCGTTTAAAACATCATTTGCAACATAACGATAAAGATTCGAATCGCCACCTTCAAAACCAATGGGATCCGTACTTAACCACCTTCCAATCGTAGCATCAAACCAGCGGTTAATGTTGTTTTGGAGTTGGGTGTCAAGGTCGAAAGGTTTTCCTGTGTAACCGAACAATATCGGGTTGGTGCCGGAGGTGAGATTGCCGAATGCGTCGTAAGTTAAGTGGAAGACTGTGGTTGAGAGAATGTCGCGGACGGTGCCGAGGTGATCGGTGAGGGACCAGAGGATACCATCGGTTGTGGTGTCGGCGAGGAGTTTGTCTTGATGTTGTGGTGTCCAGAGGTAACGGTGCGTTACTGCGGCATCAACATTATCAGATAAATCGGTGTCGTCAAGCTGGACGGTCGTTTGGTAGTTTTCGGGGATGAAAATGGACTTGGAGTCGGCGGTTCCGTCGGCGTTGGTGTCGAGGGTTTTGCGAATCCAGACGTTGTTGTAATCGTAGGTGTATTCGATGATTTGGATGGTTGTCCATTCCTGCGTTTTGGTGTTGTATTCCTGTTGTGTGACTTTCGTTAGGCGGTTGCGGTGATCCCAGGTGTAGAGTTCACGGTTCGTGGAATTTTGCTTACTGATTCGATTTCCTTCATCGTCATAAACATACGACCAAGTGCCGTCGGAGGTTAATTCGTTATTGGTGCCGGTGGTGTAGTTGGAGCCGTTGGCGGTGAGGCGGTTGCCGTTTTCGTCGTAGGTGTAGGTTTCGTCGGTTAGGTTCTGGTTTGCATAATCTGCGGAGATTAATTGGCCGAGGAAGTCGTAGTTATAGGAGGTTTGGCCGTCGAGGGAATTGAGGTAGGAGATGATGTTGTTGGTGGAATCGTACGTGTAGGAGTGTTGGACGATGGACGTTTCGTCCGGTTTTTTGTGGGTGATGGAGGTGACGGCGTTGTTCGCGTTGTAGGTGTAGAGGGTGTTGGCGATGGAGGTGAGGAGGTTGTTGTCGTCAATTTCGTAACGGTTGATAGAGGTTAATAGGCCGTTGGCGTTGTGGGTGAATTCGGCGAAGATTTCGTCGGTGATGTTGCCGTGCTGGCGGATGGAGGTGGCTCGTCCGAGATAGTCGTAAGTCGTGGTGTTGGTGCGACTTGCGACGTTGTTGAGGGTGAGGGAGGACTGGGTTGGGCGGCCAAGGGCGTCGTAGGTGTAGGAGAAGGCGGCGGTTTGGGTGTCGAAGAGGAAGGTGGTGGTGAGAGGGCGGTTGAGAGTGTCGTAAGTGTAGGTGTATGAAGAGGTTGCGTCATTGGCGGTCAGGAGGTTGCCGACGGAGTCGTAGGTGTAGGTGAAGGTTTTGAGAATGGTGTCGGCGGCGGAAAGCCATTTTTCGGATGTTAGGCGACCAAGGGGGTCGTAGGTGTAGGTGGTGGTGCGGGCGTTGCGGTCGGTTTTGGAAACGAGGCGACCGAGGGCGTCGTAGGTGAAGTGGCGGGTGGCGAGGGTGGCGTTCGTTTCGGAAGTGACGAGACCGAGGTAGTTGTAGGCGTACGAGGTCGTGTTGCCGACGGAATCGGTCAGGGAAAGGAGTTGGCCGGAAGCGTCGTAAGTGTAGGCGGTGACAGGAGTTAGGTAGTTTTCCGAGAATGTTGTGGTGGCGGGTGTTGTGGGGGTGACGGTCGGTGGGATTTCCGGGTCTTCCGAGGGGGTGAGGGTCACGGATGCGTTGTAAAGCGCGGCGGCCTGCGTTGCGTCGAGCGAAGTGTTCCAGAGGGTGACGTCGCGGATTTCGCCGTCGAAAAATCGCCCCGTGCCGTTGTTGGAACCGATGTGCCAGTTGGCATTGACGGTGACGCAACCTATTGAATCGGAACGACTTGCGAGAAGTTCGCCGTTGCGGTAGAGGTTCCAGTTTTCGCCGTCGTAGGTGCCGGTAAGGTGAACCCACGTGCCGATGTCCTCGGCGGGAATGGAGGCGGAAACGAGGTGGTTGTCGGTTACGCTGTCCCAGCTTCCGAACTGGTAGGCATTGCCGTTCAGACGGAGGTAAACCTCTTTGCCTCCGGCACTTCCGTGAGCGAGAATGGCTTTGAAACCGCCCGTCGTGTCGATTTTTACCCAGGCGGAAACGGTGATTTCTCCCTCAAAATTCAGAGAGGAATCATTGCCGAGGTTGACGGAATCGCTCGTCCCGTTGAAGTCCTGCCCGTCGGAAAGCCATGAATTTACAGGAGTTGGGAGAATGTTGCTATCGTACTGGCGGGTTTCGAGGAGGTTTCCGACTGCGTCATAAATGTTGCGGGTGACGGTTCCGCGTGGGTCGGTGGTGGTGAGGAGACGGCCGAGTTTGTCGTAAGTGTAGGCAGTAACGTTACTTAGAGCGTCCGTCATCGTCGTGACGCGGCCCATGTTGTCGTACGTGTAGGTGGTCGTGTTGCCCATTGCGTCGGTCTGCGTGAGAAGATTTCCGGCAGCGTCGTAGGTGTTGGTTTGAAGCGTTGTGGAATTTTGTCCCGAAGTTACAACGGACGTAAGTGCTTGACCGTTCAGGTTATACGTGTAGGAAGTGGTAACATTCAGCGGGTCGGTCTGGGAAAGAAGCTGACCGGCGGCGTTGTAGTTGTATTGGTACGTGGTGTTGTCGGCCTGCGTGATGGTGGAAACGTTGCCGAATGTGTCGTAAGTGTATGATGTAACACGATTTAGCGCGTCGGTCGTGGTGAGAAGTTGGCTTTCGGGGTCGTAGGTGTAGGTCGTGGCCGAATTGTCGGCGGCGGTGGTTTTCACAAGACGGCCTGCAAGGTCGTAAGTGCTTGTGGTAACTTGATTTAGAGCATCGGTTGTCGTGACGATTTGATATTTCACGCCGTCGATGGTTTGCGTCGTGTACGCGGTCGATTGCGTCGTGGATTGGAGGCCGTCGGCGCTGGTGAGCGTGGTGGAGGTCGTGCGTCCGAGCGTGTCGTAAGTGTATGTAGTAACGTGGTTTAAAGCATCTGTGGAGGAAATTGTTTGTCCGATGGCGTTATAAACATACGAAACGGTGTTGCCCAGCGCGTCGGTCGTGGAGGCGAGATTTCCGTAAATATCGTAGGTATAAGAGGTTACGTTCCCCAGTGCGTCGGTTTGCGTCAAAACACGTCCGAGTTTGTCGTAGGTGTAACGCGTTGTGAAATTGTCGGGAGATTTTACCTGCGTGAGATTTCCGAGCGCGTCGTAAGTGTATGTCGTGACGTTGTTTAGCGCGTCCTTCACCGTTTTCAGATTCCCTGCCAAATCGTACGTTCGGGTTTCCAGAACTACGTTGTCGTTTGTACGGGTAATTTTCGTCACACGGTCAAATCTGTCGTAAGTGTAGGCCAGCACAACACTTGCGGCATCCGTTTGCGTCGCGGTACGTCCCCATGCGTCGTAGGTCGTTTGGGAAATCACGGCGGATTGCGTGCCATCGGAAATCGTCGTCGACGCGAGCTTCCCGTCGGCGTTGTAAGTGTATGATGTAACACGGTTTAAAGAATCTGTCTCGGTCGAAATTCGTCCCAGAGAATCGTACGTGTACGTCACACTCGAACCGGGTGACGTGATGGTCGCGACTTTGCCGTAAGTATTGTACGTATAAGAGGTTACGGCTCCATTCAGGTCGATACTTTGGACAAGTTGCCCAGCGTTGTTGTAAACATTCTGTGAACTCTGACCCGAAGCGTACGTCGTCGAAACGAGCCGGTCGAGATTGTCGTAAGTGTAGGTGGTTGTTTGATTTAGAGCATTCGTCACGCTCGTCGTTCGGTCGGCGGTATCGTAAGTATACGTCGTCGTCGCTCCACCCGTGGATTCCGTCAAAATATTTCCGCGTGCGTCGTAAGTGTATGTGGTTACAACATTTAGAGCATCCGTCACGCTCGCGAGTTTTCGATTCGCATTGTACGTGTAAGTCGTGACCACATCGTCGGTTTCGCCGTTTTCCGCGCTGTCAATCTGCCCGACGACATGCCGTTCCGCAGTCGTCAAACCGGTTGCAGTGTCGAGCGTGTAAAGCGTTACGTTCCCCAATTGATCGGTGTAACTCGTTATCTGGTCGAAGTTTACGTCATACGTCCACTGTTCCGTGGAACCATCGGAGTACTTGATTTTTATCAAATTTCCATGCGTGTCGTAGCCGTATTCCGTACTTCGTCCCTGCGACCTGCCGTTGACCATGACCGTTTCGGTTTCCATCCGCAAGCGTCCGTTGGTGTCGTAAATGAAGGCCGTTTCGACTCCCGATGCCGTCTTTTGCCAAACGACATTTCCGAACGTATCGTAGCGGTACTGCGTCGTATTTCCAGCAAGATTGGTACGCGTCCCCACCGTCTGCGAAACCGTCGGAAGCGTGGCCAGATGGTCTGCGTCATAACCCGTTTCGGACAAATCCACGACTGCTGAAAGAATGAACGGGTCTTGTGTATATTGCGTGATGCCGTTCACGGTTTTCGAGACGACCTGTCCCTCGGAATACGTATAGACCGTCACATTTCCCGAAGCGTCTGTCTCTGTCGCAACACGGAAACTGGTTCCGTCGTAAGTGTATGATGTAACAGGACTTACGAGCGAGCCGCTACCGTCCGGGTCGGGCTGGGTGATGCTTGTCAAACGACCGCTCGCGTCGTACCCGTAGGTGGTCGCCCGTCCCGCAAAGTCTGTCACGGAAGACAACTTTCCATTCGTGTAACCGAAGGTCGTCACGCGGTTGGCTGCATCAGTTTTGGTCGCCGCCGTGCCGTTGGCATTATAAGTCCACGTAGTGGTATTATGGGAAATGTTATTGACCCGCGTTAAAAGTTGCCCGGACGTATTGAATGTGAACGTTTCACCTTGGTCGACCAACGTAAATGTTCCGTTCGCGTTTCGAACCAGTGTCGATTCTGCCGATTCCCCCGCCTGCGGCGTAAAGTCCGTTCCATCGAACGCAAACCACACCTGCTTTCCGCACGAACGTTCCCAGTTGATTCCACGCTCCGTGGAAGCGTTTTGATTCGTTAAATTCAGACTCGAAAGCCCCGCAGCGTTAACTCCCGCACCATAAGGACTTGCGGAACGATTCACAATGCTTTTAGCCCCTGAAAAAACCTGTGACTGCGTGACACCATTTCCAAAATCGTATGTCAGCGTTACCGTCCAACCATACCGCCCGCTTGCCAGATTCGACGTGTCCAGATTCATCCCGACCGCAAACTGTTCCGAAGAATCGAACGTGGAAGTGTCGTAATACACGGTCTTTGTTTGATTTCCCATCTGTACCGTCGCGGTCATTGTCTGCGGCTGTACATCCCCCAGAATTTTCCCCTGCACCAGAAACGGCGTCGTTCCTGAATCCAGCGGCATGGTCACATTTCCATCGTCCACCGCCGGGTTCAACGAACAACTGCAATCGCACGTTTCCGGCTCCGGCGTTCCGACGTAACTCGTTACCAGAGAAATCTTTACAACAACGTCATTGTAGTCGTCGTCCGTATAATCCTCCACCCGAAGCGTCGGCAAAATCCCCGCCTCTTCCCGCGTTTTACAAAAACTCGGCACCGTATAACCCGGCAAAGAATCCCCGGCTTGCACCTCCCAAGAAACGGACTGCTCCCCGCCACTTCCCCCCAACTGCGTCCCCGCCACGGTCAGACACGTTCCCCGATTAGCCGTCTCGTTTTCCACGACCATATAAACCAGCGTCCCACCCTGCGTCAGACGCCCGCTTTCATCCAGCAGACTGAAATTGTCCGCCGGCACTGCCGACAACAACTCCCTTTTCTCGAGCGATTCCACCCTCAAAAAACGATACGAGACATTCTTTGATCGGTTAGAAACTTTTGAACCCCAACTTCGCATAAGTATACTCTGTCTCATGAGGCATCTCCCTGAAAAATGAAGTTGAAATCCGTTCAAATGAAGGTGGGAATCCATAAAATTCTCCCACGCTTTAAATTTTAATTTCTCGGCGGGAAAATAACAAGCACGTCCCCACCCGAAATACAAAAAACCCCTAAAAATTTTTTACTTTTTTTGGGAAAAACTGAAGTTTTTGGGAGATTTTGCCGACTCGAGAGTTTTTTTCTTCATTTTACCAAATTTTCGACCAAAAAATTTCCAAACGCTAATTCCAATTCCCCAGCCCCCCCATGAATAAATTTCGCCACAACAATTTAGGGCTTATCCGCAAATAACAATAACTTTATTAACAGCTATCATCCCAGCGGCGAGGTGTAGGAGGGGGGAGTAGGATTTGTCGGTTTTTTCGTAGCGGGGGGAAAGTTTGCGAAAGAGTTTGAGCCAGGTGTGAGACGCTTCGACAACCCAGCGACGGGTACGAAAGTTGGGGTTGTGTTCCATTTCACGCTTTTCCTCACCGCGGGAGCGGATATGGGGAACGTAACCAGACGCTTCGACGACAGTTTGACGACCGACATAACCCGTGTCCAGACAAAGGTTTAGGGAAAGCGCGGCATCTTCGTCTGGGGACACGAAACGTTCCGCGAGCAAGGGTTCCAGCATGACCGAATCATGCCGATTCGCCCCGCAAATGACATGGAGAGCGGGACACCGTGACCCTCCACGAAGACGCTGGTTTTCGACCCCATTTTTCCCCGATCCTTCGGATTGGCTCCGGCAGATTCTGTTGCGAGGGGTGCTTTGATTTGGCAGCCGTCCGCCGATTGCCACTCCCAGTCAATCCCCTCCAGTTCGTCAAATTTGTTCAGCCAGCCTCCCAAATTCGCTCAAAGAGCCAACCGCGTTCACACAAATGAAACCGTCTGTGCAACGCTGACGATCCCAGTCCGCCCAAACTTCGTCCGATATTTCCCATGTATACGTGCGTACCATTCGATCATCCTCCTATATTTCTATTATCGGAAAAAATTGGGAAAATGTTTAATTGTTTTCGGATAAGCCATTGCTTTTTTGAATTTTTATGGGTCATTTGACGGATCAACTTCCAGAAAAGCTGTTCTGATGAGAGTACTTTGTTTTTTGAATGATGAGGACTGTAGGGATATTCTGCGTAGCGTGATGGAAATGGGGTGAATGGAAAGCAAAAAGGGAAGGAGGGACGGGAAATAGTTGGGTCGTTTGTTGGGTGGAAGGGGGAGAGAGTTTTTTATTAGGGCTGGTTGTAAGTGTCTATTTTTAGAGAGGTTACGAAGAGTGAAAAAAACGATGTGGAGTGAATCGGAATGGATGAATTATGCGGGAATGTTTGATTTTCAACAGGATTTGGCGTTTCGGATGCCGGTGGATGGGAATGGGATGGAGGAGGGGCAAATGGTGATGGATTGGGGCAAGTTCACGGGAAGTGAGAAGTTGGGCGTTGGAGCGTTTGGCGGCACGGTTGGAAGTGTGTAAGATGGCAGTGGATGATGGCGATAAGTCCTTGAAATATAGCGATTTAGCGAGAATTGTTTGGGAGGTGAAGCCGACGGGGGCGAGTTGTGAATTTTTTAAGGACAAGTGGAGGATTGAGGGTTGCGGGGTGAAGGTTTACATTCACAATAGCGGAAAAAAGGCGTGATTCCGGTGCAGTAACACGTTGTCGGGGAGTTCAAGATACGATTCCTCTGCGGCCTCGTGCGTGTGCCAAAAGTCACCTATGGGGAAGAAATTTGGGAAAAATCAGCCGCTCTTTTGAAATTTTACGCCGAACCGATGTCCTTCAAAGGCGTTTCGAGACAAGTTGAAAATGCGGCCAGACGGGACTTACAGCCGACGACCGCCCCGTTTTTTATGACAAGCGTACAGATATTGCATTTGCGTTTACATTGACGTAAACTCGCAAAAAATATACAGTTACACAAATAATCGATTCGCCGAACACGCCGACGAAAAGCCTTTTCCTATGCCGATTTTCCGGCAGCTTGATCGAAGAAATTCGGTTCTGAAGGAATTGGTCGAAGAACGGCAAGACGAAAAAACGCTTTACGGACTGATGGAAGCGTGTCCGTCCAGCCAATCGGATGTCACGTCGGGAACTCATCAAACGTATCTCAAGGTTTTTCATAACCTTAGGGAATTTTTCCAAGAAGACATTCCCTTGTCGAACATCACAAAAAAGACGGCGACACAATTCGGTTTTTAACTGCGAACCGAGCCATTAAACCGTCGTTCCCGCAAGCCGCAACTATATGACAAACTAATTGCAAGTCGTTGAATTTCAACACCTTACAAAATTTTTTGATACGCTGAAAAGATGGAATGGATGGGAAAAATCCGTTTGAAATTCTCAAAGGTGGCGAATCCGTAAACCCCGATAAGTAGAGTGTCGGAGGTTTACCGTATGGAATGGTCGGACATCCACTGGAGCAGCCCCGAAGAACCCGGCTGGATTTCCATTCGTGCTGGCAAAAACAAACGCCACGGCCGCCGTTTCCGCATGGTACCCCTTTCCCCCATCGTGGAACAAGTCCTATCCGATTGGTTCCACCACTCCACCGAAACCCAACCCCGCCTTTTTCCCGGCATGAAACCCAAACAAAACTTCTCCGTAATGACCCAAAGCCTAGCCATTCGTGCGTTGGGCAACTGTTGGCTGAACCCGTGGTACAACCTGCGGAAATCCTTCTGCTGCGACCTCCTCCCCGTTGTTCGCGATATTGCCACCTATGAAGCCATTACCGACCATTCTTACATCGTCGCCATGAAACATTACCAAATAATGACAAAAGGCCGTACACTCAAAGGGATTGGAGAGGCAATAACTCTTTTTCCAATATTGGAATTCTTTTACCCTCTATAGATTGTACGGAAAGTATGCGTGCAAGCCCGAAAACAGGAATGGCCTGTATTTCAACGGGATGAGAGTGTTGAAAAAAGGGGTCTCAAATGGGGACTTGTTGGGGTCTCAAATGGGGACTTGCACCGCATTGCAGAAAAATGCGACAGAAAGAAGGAATTGTCGGAAGTGCTTGAAAATAGGGATGTTATGCGCAATAAAAAACCCGCTTGCATGGACTTGCAAACGGGTGAGGTGGAGATAAACGGACTCGAACCGATGACCCTCGCGTTGCAAACGCGATGCTCTACCAACTGAGCTATATCCCCGAAAAGTTTTTATAGTATAGCATGCTTTGTTCATCTGTCAATTGGGGGGAGGCCATTTTTATCGTTTGGGTGGTAAAATGAGGTTGGATAGTAAATGTAGGCGTGTTTGTGTATTGCTAAATCGTGTTTTCACAACACTGCGTAAAAATTCATCAATTTTGGCGATGGCGATGAAGGAAAGGAGTTATGGTACTGAGTTTGACAAAGTGAGGGAAAATATGACAGAAATACTTTCATGTCAATGGGTTACGTTCGACTTTGTTACGGTGTTTGGAACGTTTTTTTCGTGTCGCCAAAGTTTTTGCGGTTTGACTTTGGCAGGACGGCAGGAACTATGGTGTGTTTGCGGTGGCCAATCCAGCCACGGTATCCCGGTTCCAGGAATTTTCCAATCTATAGACGTAAGTCCTGAAATCAAGGCATCTTATGCGCCGTTTGCCATTTCGAATTTGAAGTACGCGACCTGTTATTTTTCATCCTCATCGAGCCGCTTTTTTTCCACGCGGAATCGGATGTCGCGGATATTCCCGTCAGTATAGATTTTTTGCAATTTTTTCAGAATTTCTTGTTTTTGGAACGTAAGTTCCTGGATGAAGATAGCGTTGGTGACACCGATTTCGAGGATTCCGCGTCGCAAGCCCAGAACACACGTCTGGGTTGCGAGCTTTCCTGCCAGCATTTCCCAATGTTCGGCCAAATCATCTTCCGGGCGAGTTCGCCCAATACCGTACTGGGCGAGAATTGCGGGGAGGATGTCTCCAACGGCATAAGTTGGCTTTTTGTCGCGAAAATCTGGGGAGGGGCGGAACGGGGAACGTTTATCCCGACGGGCTTTTTTTCCTGCCATTTTCCATCCATCTGGGGAAAGGGGCGGCCAAGCGTCGTACACCACTGGGGTTACTCCGACGTCGGAGGTTGAGGTGTATCGTGCTGCATGGGCATAACAAGGTAACGATAATCTTCGCCATTCAGGAAAAGGACACCTGTTTTCGCATCGACCATTTTCAGGGAAATGGTTGTTTCCGGGTCAAGGCGACGGAGAAAATCGATCACATAAGTCTGATTCAACTTCAACTCCAGCGAAGTTCCTTCGTAAGGGATAGGGAGTTCGATTCGAGATTCGCCGAATTCCGCGTTGGCGGCGTGAGCGATCATTTTTCCCGTTTTGAATTCCAGCACCACACCGGGATTGACTTTTTCCGCCATGATTCCGGCCTGGAACAAAGCCTGCGAGAAGGGTTGAACGACCAAATCCATCTCCATGGTAGGGTGATCGACTTGAGCCATTCCCAACTTCCAGTCGGGGTACCGTCCTTCCATCAGTGTAGCGTAATAAAAAAGATGTTCGGCCTGCATGACGAACCGTCCTTCTTCCCAGCCCAGCATGACATCTTCATCGAGGGGGGAGAGGAGCTTTTCCAGAATATTCATCGACACTGCGGTGGCAATGGCAACATTTTCTTGAGGATAACCTTCCGATGGAGTCATGGGGATTGCCTGCGTAGCCAGACGGCGGCCATCGGTGGCAACGAAGTGGAGTTTCCCGTCAAAATAATCGAGATAAATCCCGCCCATGGCATATCGACCACTGTCATTGTCGGCAGCAAAGGTGGTCCGGCGGATCGCTTCACGGATGTAACGAGCCGGAGTTTTGAGAAAATATTTCGGAGTGAACGTTGGTACCGTAGGGAATTCCCCAGGGTCTTCCGTGGTGAATTTGAACTCGCTCCGTTCGCCATGAATTTCCACGCGATTCTGAATACTTTCTATCGTCAGCGTTGAGTCCATGTTGGCACGGAGGAGTTGTCCCATCCGTTCGGCGGGCAAAACGACCTGGCCGGGAGTTTGTACTTCGTCGCACGGAATCGACGCACGGATACCAATTTCCATGTCGGTTCCCAAAAGTGCGATTTCTCCTTCCCGTGCCTCCAATTTGACATTCCGCAAAATCGGTTTGGTCGATTGCGCTTTCACTGCCTGCGATGCTGCTAAAAAAGCGTGCAACAAGGCTTCTCGCGAACAGACTAATTTCATACGTAGCTCCCAGCTTCCGGTAATACCTGAATAGATTCCAAGGAAATGAATGTGAATAAGTGCCGCCTGCACATCTACTGATAGGATAACCCATTTTCTCTAATTTGTCAAGAGGGTGACAAAACTCTTTCGCGGAAAATGGGTACGTGGCCTGATCAGGTTATGTTGATTTCCCACCCTTTCCGGTAGTCGGGGTAGTTGAATTCGTCGATGTTGGGACAGTCGGGCGACTTCATGGTTTTCCAGTCCCAGCGAATGGCCTCTTTCGCGCCGACGCGGTAGGCAGCGTTTCCGAGGAGACCCGCTTCGGCAATTTTGGCGCTGTAATCGAAATGGCACGATGCCGGTTCACCTCCTTTAATGGCGTTGATCCATTCCTGATGGAAACCGGGAGAGGGGGGAATCGTTTCGGCAGGGGCTTCATAAACGGCATTCTTGTCGAAAAGCCGAACTTCATGCCAACCAAAGTCGCAGGAGAGAACCCCTTGGGTACCGACAAAGAAATTGTTTCCCTGCCGGATTCCGGGGACTTTTTCAAGGTGTTTCTTGATTTCACGGTTAAACCCACCGTGACTCCAGTAAACTTTCACCGCTTTTCGGTCTCCGACGGCAGGAAAATCGAAAACAACATCCATTCCCTGAGATGTCCGTTCAGAATCGACTTCCGGGCCGGTCGCGGCAACTTTTTCGGGATACGTCAGGTTCAATCCCCAGAAAGGAATTTCGAGAATGTGGCAGCACCAGTTACCCGTTTCGCCTGTTCCGTAGTCCCACCAGAAACGCCACTTGTACGGACACAAGCCGTCCGAATAGGGGCGGAATTTGGCCGGGCCAATCCACATCTCCCAATCCAACCCCTCCGGCTGCGGCTTGGAAAAATCGAGCGGTTGCGGCATCCCCCGATCCCCTCCGACGCGGCTGTACACTTCGAGGATTTCGCCGATCGCTCCCGACTGGATTGCCTCGATCGTCCGCCGCATTTGCGGCATGGCATGACGCTGCATTCCGAGTTGTGTGGCACGTTTCTTTTCCCGTGCCAGCTCCGTCAAAATCCGGCACTCCTTCACACAATGCGCCATCGGCTTTTCCAGATAAAGATGTTTGTCGAGCGAAAGGGCTGCGTAGGAGGGGTGAAAATGCGTATGGTCGGGCGTGCTGACCGCGACGGCATCGAACTGATTTGCCATCTCGTCGAACATTTTGCGGAAGTCGTAATATTTTTTCGCCTTGGGAAATTTCTCGTAAACGTTTCCCGCACGGGCATCGTCGCAGTCGCACATCGCCACGATATTTTGAGACGCCAACCCTCGTACCTGGAATCCTCCCTGTCCGCCCAGGCCAATCAGGGCAACGTTGACCCGTTCGTTGGGGGAGTCGTTTCCAAACGCCAGCCCGGAAATGCCTGGCAGGAAAAGTCCTGTTGCCAACGTCGTTTTCAGCATATCTCGTCGATTCATCCTTTTACTCCTTATTGATGGTGGGTTTATTCCTCTTATTTTAGAGGGGGGAATTTACCTTGCGGCGGAAACGGGTTTGCACCAGCAACCAACCGCAGAAGCCGATTAACAGTATCCACGTTGCCGGTTCGGGAACGTCCGAGCTAGGCGTAGGCGGAGTCTCCAGAGCATACATTTCCCCCATGGTGTAGGTCATGATAAGACTCTGGTAATCGAGGTCCGAGGCAGTGTTATACATATCGTAAATATCGATTTGCCAGGTTCCTGCCACGTCTTCTCCCCAGAAGGCATTGGACGAGAATGTCCAAATTATTCCATCCAGTGTTTCCTCCAACCAGGTGGTCCCATCGGAATCGGGTACGGTACCATTGGTTTCCTGAGCAAACGCAAAAATACTGGATGTGCTGTAATCTGTACCGTCCACATCCACCGTATGCGTTACGATAATTTCCATGGCTCCCAACGTTCCATGAATCGCCAGCGTCAGAGCCACTTCTTCCAATGCCTGAAAATTTACATCATCAAAGTCAGTTTCATTGATCTCGTATTCGAAGGATTGCACCCACATTCCACTGCCAGCCTTGGTATCCTTTTCATTGACAACCACCATGGCATCGCCTGCTGCGGAAACGGCCAATTGCGAACCGCCCGGCATGGTGGTGGCATTGTTTATCGAAAGACTTCCTGTATCCATAGTCGACAACGAGGTTTCCTGAAAAGGTTCTGTTGCAGTAATCGTCGTTTCGGAAGTGCTGCTTTCAAATTTCAAACCCGAAAAATAAACTTCTTCTGCTTGTGTGCTGTAACTCAATTTATCACTTCCATCCGTATGATAAATACTCAAAAACGACTGTTCCGTCACGGCATACCCTTCCGAGGCCATTTTGACGAGCGCTTCCGCATCCACCATCCCGAAACCGTAAGTGTGGGAGAACATGTTTCCGGCACTGTTCGTCACCCACGTTTTTCGGGCATCCATTCCCTCCCAGCCGGTATTGCCAACGATATCTACTTTTTGCGAGGTGGCGACCAGGAGATGTTTGGCTAGACGGCTACTCATCGGTGCCCCAGCCTGTTCCGAAGCCTGCGTTGCCAGGGCGATACATCCGGCAGTGAACGGACAGGAGAACGATGTTCCACTGACGGTGGCTGTTCCTTCAGCACCTGTATTTTCGCCCAAATAAATGTAATTACTGGTTTGGATGCTTTGACCGGGAGCCGTTACGAAAATACAGGCTCCGTAGTTGGAAAACCAGGCATTTTCTGTGGAATTTGTGTTCATGGCCGCTACGGTAATGGTCTGCGGAGAAGCCTGATACGCCAGTTTGTTGGCATCCTGGCTGTTCAGGTAAAGGTTACCATCAATCGTAACGCCGTTGTAGATACGGTTATTTCCTGCGGCGTACAGAATGACGGCTCCCGATTGGTTGGCTTTCTGAAACGCGGCGGAAACGTTGATGGCCTCGGCTCCCTGTGGAGAAAAACCATAAACGGGCTGAATGTCTGATTTGTAGGAACCAACCGCAGAATAAAGGCTGGCAAAACCCTTTGTCATTCCATAACTGTTGGAGATAATGGTCGCTTCATTCTTGACGGCGTAGTTGATAGCATAAGGAACTGAGACTGTACTGAGATTCGTATTTTTGATACCGATCAGACTGGAACCGGGGGCCACCTGATACACACACCCCGTTGTGTTGGTGCCATGTCCCTGACTACTGGCGGTAGGGTTGGAACCGGAAGATTCTTCCACATTAATACCATAAGGAGGGAGAAGTTCAGGGGGGGTCGTCTTCAGATAGCGTACCTGTTAGCGTAATTCCAGAAATCAGATTCTCCTTGTACCACGAATGATCCATGTAAACCGAGTCGTCGATGATGGCTGTAGTGACACCATTTCCGTCAATCCCCGCAGGAACGTTGGGCACCTTCATAGCTTGCAGCCATGCGGAATCGGATTTAGGAGGATCCACTCCCCAAACCGTTGTTGCGAGTGAAAATATCAGGAGAAAAGACAGAAGACCTTTACGCCAGAAAGTCCTACTCATAAAAACCTCAATGTTCGTCTCTCATCATCGTGATGATAAAAACCTGGTTGAAAACGTCCCTGTAGAAAAATACTCCCTTGCGAACATTGTAACTTAAGAAGTCCAAATTGTCAAGTAAAAATGACAAAAAAGACAAAATTTTTGAAAATTTTTATTTAAGGCAGAAACTTGTTCGTTATCCTCTTGCGGAGAGATGGTATTTTCGCGGAGGAGGAGTTCGGAACGGTCCCCCCCCACCACCGGGCAAAAATTGTCAGGAAGGAGGGGGAGAGGGAGTGAAATTTACGGCTGCTGCCAATTCACGGCCTGATGATCGGCCTTGTTTCCCAGACAGTGCCAGACTTCAGGGGCAACGCTGTAGGAAAGACGCTGTACGGAACCGTCGCAAAGAGCCATCCCAAACGATCCGGCATGGGCACTTCCGAACCGGCTGTTACAGTCTTTATAGCCCATCCGATCCTGTATGGGGAGGCGGGATGTGCTGGAGACGAAGGTGTCACCGTTGTAGTACCCGCCATACGTGGAACGGGTGATTTCCGCGTCTCCTTCCCCGACAAAATCACAGTAATCGTTGACAGTGGATTCATTGTTGTCGGAGGGGTTCCAAGAGGTGTAAAAGGTGGGATCGCAACCTTTTTCACCATAAAGAATCGTGTTGGAAAGCCCGTCCCGAATTTCACCGACGGTCACTTTGGAAAAAAGGTAGCAAACGCCTGTATACTGCGTGGAATATTCCGGCCAGGCCGTTTTTTTCTGCCGCATTTGAGTGACATCCGCCGCCAGTGGTCCTGGAATGGAAGGCCAGGCGGCCCCATATCCACCGTAACTTCCCCCCTCGTTCGTTCGGTAGGCACCGTAATTCGCCACGTAGTCCCCCTTCATTCCCTCCTTCGGCATGGTTGCATTCCTCAACGTCGCGCCACGCAGGCCGTACAACTGCATCGAACGGCGGGAGGGGCAGTTGAATACCGAAACAAGGGTCTGCATGACGGTCGTTGCGTTGGTTTTCGCCTCTGGGGAAGGGGATTCCGGCAAATTTCCGTCGGCAGTCAACTGAAACAGAGCGTTTTGCTCCAGGGCGGGGAGCAGCGTATAGCACCATCCCCCCGGCTGCCCCCAGCTCAACCCCCCTTCCGGGTCTCCCATCCAGCCGTACCCCCAGCCTGCGGAGGGAAAAGCTCGCGCAGAGGATTCCACATTCATCGCCGCCAGTGCCAATTGACGCAGATGGTTATTGCACTGCATCTGCCGGGCTGCCTCCCGCGCCTGCTGAACGGCGGGCAAAAGAAGACCAACCAACATTCCGATAATCGCAATCACCACCAATAACTCCACCAACGTAAAGCCGTATCGTTTCATGACTTACTCCCATTTTGAAACTTCCTCCAAAGGCACAGCAACACGCCGCCCAAAACACACATTCCCCACGTCCCCGGCTCTGGCACGGCTGCGGAATCGACCGAAAGTACCAACGAATTGCCCACTTGCGACAAATTCCAGTAATACCCAACCTCCGGCGACAAAAGACTTTCCAAATTCTCCGGCAACGCAAACCCGCCATCGGAGTTCCAGACCGCATAACTCGCCCCGCCTTGAAGCAGAAAATCGTCCGCCAGCACCAAATCGAGCAAAACCCCTTCCGCAACCGTACTTTTCCCCGTCACCTCCAACACATCCCAACCATCGTTCGTCATCTCAATCCGCACCAAACCGTCATTCAGAGCATAATTCCCCTGAATCGTCGTCGCCCCAATCGCCACTTCCCCCTCTCCCGACCAGTCAATCCCCGGCGAAAGTATCCCCCCATCCTGCGTCAAACCGTTCTGAATCGTCGTCGCCGAAAGCACTCCACCCGTAAAGCTGAAATTCGTGGCCGACTTCGTAAGCGTTCCGTTGATGTTTAAAATCCCCGTTCCTGATAAGGAATAGGACGACGTATCCGCTATACTTAACGGAATTTCCACAGTTGAAGTTCCCGTCGTCACCACCCCGCCAGACTGATTAAACCGACTGGTTCTTGCCAAGGCGAGGCTGGGGCGAGTAGATGATGGCAGAACATTGACATTAAACGCTCCGCCTGTCATTTCGCAGGCCGCTCCGTCACTGAATTCACCAAAAGTGCAAACTCCGCCACCATTAAAATTGATGACGGCATTATCCTGGATGTAAAGTGTCCCTGCACTGTTTCGCCCAGAAACAAAATTCCCCGTGACGTTGAACACCGCATTGTCCTTCAACGTGAGTGTACTACCTGCCTGCTCACCTGATGGATTCGTTGCTAAAGTACTAACGCCGGCCAATATAAATCCGCTGGCAGTAATTACCGCGTTCCCGGAAAAAATACCATATCCGACCGTATTTCGCCCAATAAACACCGATGAGTTTATCGTGACTTCACTATTGCCTGTCACTTCGATGATGGTTTCGTTTCCATTGTAGAAATTGGAAATCGTTTGACTTCCATCAAAAGAAAGAATCCCCTTCCAACCAGCAGGACGTGACGACAGTGCCACTCCATCCTCCCAGTTGGTTCCCGTTTGCAAATTGCCTCCAGAAGTGGAACTCCAATAGGTTACGTCCTGGGCGGCCAGATGATTTTCAAAATATCCTAAAGTGCCCCCCCCCCGCAAATTAACACTGCTAACAAACAACACAACTTCTTCATGGAAAGTTCTCCTCTCGTTTTAAGATAGTTTCGCCAGGACGCACGATTTCTCCATGGCTTTTTTCTCATTATACCTAAAAATTTTTCCTTTGCAAGTAAAAAATCCCCCAAAACGGAAATTTTTTTCAAAATTTTCAGCCATTTCCCATGTTTTATTCAGGTAGCGTGTTAAATGGATCATTATCGAGGGGAGTATATTTTACGGTTTATGGTCATTCCCAGGGGGCGGCTGGATTTCCATCGGCACGATTGCCGCGATTCCGGTGGACTTCGGCGTTGATGGAGTAGCTGACACGTTGAACGGAACCGTCGCACAATGCCATTCCAAAGGAGCCAGCGTGG
>JAUNBF010000146.1:0-2450 GCA_030527185.1 Planctomycetia bacterium
GTCAGGTACCCGAAACGACCATTCATGAATCCGGCACTTAAAAAAGTGATTCCCCTCATCCCTAAAATGCTCCGAAACACCGTAAAATAAAGGACTTACAATGGCAAGCGCGAACACCATCACGGCGGGAAAAGCCTACGTTATTATTTCCGCAATTGATCGCACGAAGCATATCCTCGCGACCGTCACCAAGAACGTGGATGCCGCCGCCAGAAAAATTCAAACCATCGGCACACAACTGATGATGGGCGCAGGATTTGCGGGACTGGGTGCCGCGTTACCGATTCAGCAATTCGCACGATTCGAGGACGCAATGCTCGCTGTTCGTGCCAAAATGCAGGCGTCAGAAGAAGATTATAAAAAACTCTCCGCGCTCGCCCAGCACTACGGCGAGACGACAAGCTACACCGCCCAGCAGGTCGCCGACGCGATGGTCGTCATGGCGCAGGCTGGTTTGAAAGCGCCAGACGTGGAAAAGTCTATCGGACCGGTGCTCAATGCTGCCCGCGCGACCGGGACGGAGTTGGCGTCCATGACCGACTACATTCTCTCGGCGATTCGTACGATGGGCGGAAGTTTTGACGAAATGGGAATGTACGCAGATGTAATGACTGCCGCCTGCAATAACTCGGCACTTAACATGGACATGCTCGGAGAATCGCTCATTTACTGCGCAAAACCGGCTCAAGTCGTTGGTGTGAATATCAAAGAACTAACAGCTTTAATCGGTTTTCTCGCCAATCAAGGCATTCGCGGGAGCCAAACCGGAACCGCATTGCGCAGAATGTTCACAAGCCTTGCGACGCAGAAAAATAAGCTGATGGCGGTCGGTATCGATCCATTCAACGAATTCGGAAAATTGCGTAATATCAATGGTATTATTGCCGACATGCGCCGCGTAACGTCGACCATGAAAGACGTCGAAAAAATCAGTTTTGTAAAAAGCATTTTCGGGCAATATGCACTCGCTCCAATGCTGGCACTCCTCAGCGATGAATACACAGAAATATCAGAAGCTATCGAAAATAGCGCCGGCGTGGCTGCCAGAACCGCCGAAATGATGGATTCAAGCATCGGCGGAACCTTCCGTATGATTATGTCTGCGGTCGAAGGTGTCGGGAACGCAATTGGTGAATCTTTTAAAAATGCGATAAACGGAGCGCGCAACGGCATTATTTCCTACGTTCAAAGCGTCACGGAATGGATTAAAACCAACCGCGAAACGGTTGTCATGACCGCCGCAGGAATCGCCGCCATCGGTACCCTCGGCGCAACGCTACTCGTGGTGGGGACGGCACTTCGGGTGGCAAGTTTCGCACTCTCCGGCTTCGGTTTCGTCCTCGCCACGGTCGGATTGATTGCGAAAGGAGTGGGGCTGATTTTCGCGTTATTCGGGGGTTTGGCCGCCATCATCCCCGGTGCGTATCTCTTGACCGCGACCGCGATTGCGGGAATTGCGGTCTGTTTTGGGCCGGAGCTTCTGGCCGCCGCCCAAGCCTCGTGGGAAGGAATCAAGTCCGGCTTTTCCGCACTCATTCAGTGGTTCGGGCGGTCGTTCCCCACGGCTTCGTTCTACATTTCCGAGACGTGCAAAAACATGGGAACGACGCTCTACGGAGTCGCGACCGACATTGGAACCGCATTTTCCACCGCGTGGCAAGGGATTTCCGCCGCTGGAAGCCAGCTTTGGGGGAGTCTGAAAACCGACTGCTCCGCCGCTTTTTCCGCGATTTCGTCCCAGATTACGAACGGCGACTGGACGGGGGCATTCGAGACGGCGGTACTCGCGATGCGGGCGGTCTGGTCGGACTTTCAAAGGTTTTTCGTGACCGCTTGGCACAGCACGGCGCTCGCGTTTATGGACATTTGGCAGTCCATGCGCCGAGGGATTCAGGACGCGAGAGAATCCATCGCAAAACTCGTCGGCTGGTTCATGAAAATCGGCATGACCGACGCGGAGAAAGTCGAGTTTGACAAAGCACTTGTGGACGTTCAGGCGGCGGATAGAAATTCAATGGAACAGGGGTTCACCGCCTCGCAAAAGCGCCACGAGGAGGCCATCGCGAAAGCGGAGGTTTCCAATGTTTCCATCCGTGAAGAGTTGACGAAACATACGAAAGAAGTGCAGGACAAAGCGCACGAACAAGCTGCCGCCGATGAATTCTCCCGCTACATGGAGGAGCAAAAATCACAATACGGGGAGGAAGAGGCGATAGTTGCGACAATGAACGCCCCGGAAAATTTCGCCCTTACACCCGTCGAACTCCCGGAACTCGCGTCGCAAATTCTGTCTGGCGCAGGCGTTACGGCGCATATTTTGGAAGCCGTTCAGGGGGGAACGGTTGCCGCAGAAAAGAACTTCCTCGAAAACAAAGCGGCATTGAAAAACGCCGAAATCGAGAAAGCGGAAAAGGCGAAAAAGGACGAAAACGGAGAGCGAACCGCGAACG
>JAUNBF010000146.1:2550-4366 GCA_030527185.1 Planctomycetia bacterium
GCCTTCCAGAAACGGAAGCGGAAATATTCGGTCGTGTTTGAAATCGTGGCGGACGATGTGGACGAAACATGGACGCAAATCCTGACCACGCCGAAACTTCCGCGACTTTTGCAGGATTGGAAGGGGGATGGTTGCCGGTGCAAAAGCCGCACCCCCAAGGAGGCGCACACCATCCATTTTAACGGTCGGCTCACGATTCTCTGGGAGGTGGAGTGCCAGTTCGACAGCGAGGTGATGTTCCGCAACTCGAAGGAGGACGACCCGCTGACGTGGCCGACCACGCTCTCTATTTCGTCGCAGGAAGTTACCGAGGATTTGCTCAAAGACGCGGAAACGGGCGACCCGGTCGTGAACCCGAATGGCGAAAGAATCCACATCGAAGTCCCGAATTCCTACCCAGTTATCGAGTTTTCCCGGTACGAACCGTACCCCGACACGCCAGAGGGAATCGCCGCTTTCATCACGAAGATGAACCGGTTCAAAAATCGTCTAAATGCCGATGAATTCATGGGTTTCGAGCCGGGAACGTGCTTTCTTTACGCGCCAACCACAACCCGCGAACAAATCAACGGCGGGTACTTTTTCAAGGTGACGTACCGGATTCTCATCAAAGCGGACGAAGGCGACGAACCGTTCAAAGTAAAGCCGTTATGCGAGGGGTACATGGCAAAAAACGCGGACGCGGGCGGAACCATCCAGAGCACCGCCGAAATTTATGGGCAGAATATCAAGGTGAACCTCGACGCTTTCGGAATGCCTCTGGCTGAGAATATAAAATTGAAAATTTCAGAATCTATTTATAATTCAAGATATTCACAATTAGGTGTTTGCAAAAAACTGGAAATTTGCGAGTATTTCTGCTCGGCAAATTCTTTATCTGATTTCATCTTTTTGACAGTACATTCCCAAATCACAAGTACGAAAATACCGGATTTAAGCAACTCTGACTTTACAACATGATCACGTAAAACATTTGCATGAAATTTCTTCAACCAAAATTCAGTATTGCTTTTAGGCATATATGTATACTTACAGTCCTTATGTCTGTGCCAAAAACAACCATGTATAAATACTGCAACACGTTTTTTTGTGAAAAACAAATCTGGTTTACCAAGTATTTGTATTCCTGAAACTCTGAAGCGAAACCCTTTTCTGTGTAATAAAGAACGGATATATAATTCAGGCTTAGTATTCTTTGAATGTACTTTTGCCATATTTTTACTTCGTTCAGAAACAGTCTTAATGTCCATTCAATTATGTTGCTCTTGTCTTTCCATAACTAATTCAATGAAACTACTTACATTCATTAGCCAATTTTTTTGTTTGGCAGAGTAGGTTTCGTGTAATCCAGATGGGACAATTAACTGAAGTTGGTGATTAATCATTTCCTGTGTCTGATTTTCACTAATTGCGGCTTCTAACGTTAGCAAGTGTTTATGCTTTATCTTTTCTGCTTCGGATAAAACCTGTCTCCAACGATCTTTGCATGTACTTTTTACACCAAGCATAGTTAAGGTTGCAACATTAAATGAGGGATTGTGATACTCTTCTATTCCAGGAAAAATAAAATCTGGTTTAGACTTGTTTTCTGTAATTTTTGTTCTGTCATAGTGAATATCTCTTGCAATCAGCAACCTCTCAATGTGATTTTCTAATGCCTGTCCAACACGACTTTTGCGACGATTTTGAATTGAAAGAGAAAAACTCAAAAACCCATCTACATCAGAATCAAAGCCTTTAGAAAGTCGTTCTGCTATCAAATATTTTTCAAGAGTACGAAACAATATTTCTTCACGTTCCATCCAGCCAAGCAATA
>JAUNBF010000147.1 GCA_030527185.1 Planctomycetia bacterium
AAAGAAAAAATTGCCGAACGATGGCAAATTTATCTAAATCGCTATCCCGCGGAGGGATGACGCACAACGCATGGGTCTGTATAAAACGTATCCCTACCCATGCGACTTGTCACTCATAACGATCCATTATCTAAATCCCCTCCCAACCGCGAGAAGAAGCGACCTGACCATCGGCACGCGAACCTTTGCATTGGTGGACTTCCGCGTCGATACTGTAGGAAATACGCTGTACAGAGCCGTCGCACATAGCCATTCCAAACGCTCCGGCATGGCAGCTTCCAAACTGTCGTAGCGGTGTCCCCAACCCCAGTCGATCCTGAAAGGGGAGATAGCCGGAACGGTCTTGCTGGAAATTGCCGGAGGAATCGTAGTTTCCTGTCCAGGTGCTGCGTTGAAAATCGACATTGCACCCGGTGAATGGAGTGTAATCATCGTCGGCATTGGTATCTTCGCTGGAGGTGCCGTACTTCAAATCTTCGTAGCAATCGGGATTGTGGAGTTTTTCCCCGATTAGATATGTGTTACTCAAACCGTCCCGAATTTCACCAACAGAAACCTGCGAATAGGCAAAGAAAATTCCGGTACATTGGGAGGAATAATTCGGCCACGTGTTATTTTTTCGATAGGTGGCAATGGTGGCGGCACCGACGCCATAAATCCCGCCATAGCCACTCAATTCACTGGAAGAAACCCCGGCATTTCCGGCAAAATCAATTTTTCCACAAGGGGTGTGCTGGCTGTAATTGTTCATATTTCGCGGATATTTTGCCGGAGTCAGGTGGGGAGAACGTCGGGAAGGGCAATAAAATGTCGGAATCGCCACCTTCTGCATTTCCGTCGCCCCGGTTTTCTGTCGCGTTTGCGGGTTTTCAGGAATTTCACCATCGGCAGGGAGTTGATAAAGAGCATTCTGTTCCAGGAATGGCAAAAGGGAAAAACACCACGAACCGGGCTGTTTCTGCCCCACCCCTGCGTCAGGGTCGCCAAACCAGGAGTATCCCCAACCACCACCGGGAAGAGTTCGACTGGAACTTTCCACGTTGAGCGACGCCAGTCCCATCTGCCGCAAATTGTTATTGCACTGCATTTGCCGTGCTGCTTCCCGTGCCTGTTGGACGGCTGGCAGGAGAAGTCCCACCAGTATTCCGATAATCGTAATCACCACCAACAGTTCGACAAGCGTAAAACCACGTGTTTTCATGAGACTCCTCCTAAAGTTGTGTTGTTCAAGAGCCGTGAACACAGTGTGTCGTTGGGAATTCACGGCTCGTAAGGCGTGTTATCGTCGGTAGAGGTACAAGAACCCCAGCCCCAGCAGCAACAAGCACCACGTAGCTGGCTCCGGTACCTGATTTGAGGCTTGGTAACGCAGACGCCCGTCATCCGTCATACTCCACCAGGAAGTGCTTCCCGACGATACTTGAAGAACCAACGAAGACCAGTCGGAAGAATCTGTTACGGCACGGAAAAGGTCATAGTACGTCTCCTCGGTGGGAAAATAGTTATCCAGAAATTGAATCTCCAAAATGCCGCCGTGAATATTCAGTTCATGAGCCTCCAGGGTATCGTAATTCTCGTCACTCGCAATATCAAAAACCAGTTTTCCGGCTGTTTGAGCAAAAGTTCCGCTAACCGTCAAAGAACCGATCGTTCCGTCTTGATATTTTGTGAAAAACGTTTCGCCGTCTCCTAGGGAGTTTATCTTTTCTTGCGTGACGGCAAAATCGGAGGCCATTTCAATCGTGGAACCCTCATTGGTGAAATCTCCACGAAATGTATCGTTGACCAATATTCCACCGTAGAAGGTCGCACAACTGTTACTGTTGTTGACGTGAATATTTTTTACCGAAAGAAGGCCGGAATGCAACGCCAGTTCCCCGATTTGCGAACGACCATACCCGATCTGGAGAGTGGAGGTATAAGTACCCAAAGTGTTATCCATACGAACTCCTGTATAATCCCCGACATACATTTCCCCATTCCCCGAGCCGTCCGACAAGCCGATGTTCAGATAACCGTGCCCCGAAGTGGCCGTTACACCATTGGCATTTGCTCCCAGTGTGACAAATCCGCTTCCATAAAAAGTCCCTCCTGTCAGGTTCATGATTCCGTGTCCCTGTTCGCCGATGTAAGTTTTATAACCCTCTACGAAGACCGTTCCGCCGCTCATGTTGCAGAACGTCGCCTTCTCCAAAGTCGTGCTTGCCTTGGCATGAAGGTTGAAAAACATACCGTTGGTGATCGTTCCACTTCGGATATTCAGTAGGGCTGGTGTTGTGCTGGCCAGTGTAATGCCACCATCCGAACCTTGAGAGACAATTTCCGCACCGTCGATCGTTACCTCTGGAATGCCTGAACTTTCAACATACCCCAGACGAAAACGCCCAATGTTCGTCAATTTTCCGGCAGAAAAGGTTATCTTGCAATCCCCGTTAATGTAAACCAAACCGGCAGCGGAATCGGATAATGTCGGTACCACAGTCGTATTGACGAGATAAACGGTATCGAATGACGTTGGCGAAGAAACCGCAGCCGTATAAGAATCTTTGGTGGTACTCCAATTGGAAGGAGTATTCCAGTTGGGATCGGTAGTGCCAAACCAGTAATAAGTGGCAGAATCGGCAAGAGAAGAAAAGATGAAACCGGAAAGAAAGACGAAACCTACCGCTACAGTGCGAAATTGGGGGGGGGGGGCAAAATGCGACAAATATTCATGATTCCAATCACTCCTGAAAAAAACTCTGTTTTTGACAACAACCAACCGACAACATTCTTCATTATACCTACATTCCCTCCACTTGTCAAGGGTGAATTTTTAAATTTTATTTTTTATCACAGAGGCCTAATACGTAAATAGTGAAACAATGGCTATTTATAAAAATAGTCTAAATATTTTTGGAAAGAACTGGCCTCTATTGACCTTGCTCATCATTGCGATTATAATATCCTTAAATTATTCCGGTTGGGTAAAGTATGGTATGTTCAAAACCATGTTCTGGCACGGTTAACAATGTTATTCGCTGCCGTAACAATAGGGAACGCCCCCTTTTTGACAACGTTATTTGAGAAATGCTTCTTGAAAGGGACAACAGAGCATGGCGAGAAAAACAACTTGAAAAACAGATCGCGGTAATTATGGAGAAGTTTTATGAATTAAAAAAGGACTTCCCCGCAGGAAAGTCCCTTTGCTCACTCAAAAGAAAGCTAATTTTAATCGTCGGAGCCGTATTTGCCCACCATCCAGTACAACAGCGGCGTGGCGACAAAGAGGGACGCATACGTTCCAATGATAATCCCGGAGGTCATGACAAACGCAAAGCCGTGAATGGTCTGGCCGCCCCAAATGTACAGCGCCACCGAAACGATGAACGTCGTCAAGGAGGTCATGATCGTTCGCGCCAACGTCTGGTTCAGGCTCTTGTTAATCACTTCCTTCGTCAATTGCGGGTCTTTGCCGCGAACTTCACGAATTCGGTCGAACACGATAATCGTGTCGTTGAGTGAGTAACCGATCAACGTCAAAAACGCTGCCAAAATCGTCAAGCTGATTTTGAAGTCGGTAATCATCAACCAGCCTGTCACGGGCACAATCCACGTACTGATGGCAATCAAGCCCAACGCAATCACCACGTTGTGAACCAACCCGGCACAGGATGCCAGCCCGTAACTGACTTTCTGGAATCGAATCCAGATGTACGCAATGATGCCCAACAAACTGGCCATCAGGGCGACCAACCCTTGCAAACAGGTACTCGACGCGACCTGGCTTCCAATCGTCGTGCAGGACGGGAAGACGGGCGTGGTATTGACATCTTGCTGAATCTCCGCAAAAATCGGTGTCACTTCCTCGGCAGGCAAATCGATATGGATCGTCCAGTCGTGGAAACGGCGAGCGTTCTCTTCCGCTTCCGGTGCCACCACATCGAACAAAACGCCTCGTTTTTCCATTGCGTCCAACTTCGCTGCTACCAGCGACGAGACCGATTCGCCTGTGATCGCTTCTTCAAAATGGATCGTCACGGTCGTCTGTTTCGTGGAAAGATCCAACTGCGTCGGGAGTTCCGCCACGTTCGACTCTGCTGGTGCTCCCGTCAAAGCTGGAGCTGGTTCTGCGGCTGGAGCCGTTTCTGTCGCAGGTGCCGGAGTGTTTTCCACCGGAGCGGGATTCGTCTCAGCCGTTTGAGTGAACAAACTCATCAGATACACTTGTTCCACAGGTCGCAAACGATAGGACTGCGATTCTGGAGCCGGGGCAGGTGTTTCCACCGCCGGAGCCGCATTTTCAACCGGAGCGGGAACAGGTGTTTCCACTGCCGGAGCCGCGTTTTCCAGGGAGGTCGCGTCTAACGGAGCCACA
>JAUNBF010000059.1 GCA_030527185.1 Planctomycetia bacterium
ATTATCAATTATCAATTGTTAACAATGAATTTCTTCCGCCTGTCGGCTTGAATCTTTGTATTTCAGCAAAAATGGTTGCACGGTTTCTTCCAGAAACTCGTCCACCTGCGGCACCGCTCGCCCCACATAACGCGACGGTTCCAAGGCCGTTTGCAAATCGACGTTGGCAAACATCGGGTCGGCGGCAAGACGCTGCATCAGGTCATTTTCGCCCCCTTCCTGTTTCACCACCGCCGACGCGGCCTGGGAGTGCTGGCGGATATGTTCGTGCAATTCCTGCCTGTCGCCTCCCGCGGCCACGGCTGCCATGAGGATATTTTCCGTCGCCATGAAAGGGAGTTCCGCACGCAGATTTTTTTCGATGACTTTGGGATAAACGACCATCCCGTCGATGACGTTGCGGTAGAGAATCAAAATGGCATCGATGGCCAGAAATGCCTGCGGAAGGACGAGCCGACGGTTGGCGCTGTCGTCGAGCGTCCGCTCAAACCACTGCGTCGCGACGGTCATGGGGGGGCTGGTCTGCAAACTCATGACGAATCGGGAAAGCGAGCAAATCCGTTCACTGCGCATTGGATTCCGCTTATACGCCATGGCCGAAGAGCCAATCTGGTTCTTTTCAAACGGCTCCTCCACCTCCTTGCGATGAGCCAGAATCCGCAAATCGGTCGCCATTTTGTGTGCCGACTGTGCCAGCGAGGAGAGTACGTCGAGAATCTGCGAATCGAGCTTCCGTGGATACGTCTGACCTGTCACGGCAAAGGAGTGTTCAAAGCCGATTTTCTGATTGACCCGGCGTTCCAGTTCCCGGACTTTGGCCGAATCGTTTTCAAAGAGAGCGTAAAAACTGGCCTGCGTGCCGGTTGTTCCTTTCAGACCACGGGTGCGGAGGTGGTCGATTCGGTATTCCAAATCTTCCAGATCGAGAATCAGGTCGTACATCCAGAGGCAAATCCGCTTCCCCAACGTTGTCGGCTGGGCGGGCTGCAAGTGCGTAAATGCCAAACAGGGCAAATCCTGATACTTTTTCGCCATTTCCGCCATGACGCGAAGGACATCGAGCAGGCGTGCCAACACCAGTTGCAAACTCTCCCGCAGCAGAATCACATCGGTATTGTCGGTGACATAACAACTCGTCGCGCCCCAGTGGATAATTCCCCGTGCGGAGGGACAGGCATCGCCGTAAGTATGGACGTGTGCCATGACATCGTGACGCAGTTTCCGCTCGTAGCTCTCCGCCAGTTCAAAATCAATATCGTCCGCGTGGGCACGCAATTCGGCCAATTGCTCCGACGTGATCGGCAAGCCCATCTCCGCTTCCGCCTCCGCCAGGGCAATCCAGAGTCTCCGCCACGTGCTGAATTTTTTCTGTTCGCTCCAAATCGCGCTCATTTCTTTCGACGCATACCGTGAAAGGAGCGGATTTCGATATTCCGTATGATTATTTTCCATGAATTTTACCTGCCTTGTCATTATCGGATGATAAAATGACGGTTGCCTGGGGAATCTCTTCCAATCGTCCTCCAAAATGAGAACGGTACATTTCAACCCCTCTATTTTAACCGATTTTCAAAACTTTGCAACAAGGCAGGGAAAACTTTTTACAACAACGTCACGGAATCACAACGTCACGGAACCACCTCGATTGCCGAACGCGGAAAAATCGCCAGTTCGATATGATTCTGGTTTGCCCCACCGTCATGAACAGAATAAATGACGTAAATTTTTTCATTCCACTCATAAATGGCGGGATAGGAAAAACCTTTGGGGGGAAATCCTCCAGGGACTTCCACGCCGCCACTGCGTAATCGCCAGACGTGGGAGAGCGTTTTTTCGCCCGGCGATCCGACAGCCAGCGTCAGGTAATTTCGATTGAAGGCATCCGCCGCGGTAAAACCTGCCAGCAAACGTTGTCCGTTGGAGAGCGTCCGGCAACCAGGTTTGGAAACGTTCATGAAAAGGTTCGACTCCACCGCTTTGGACCACGTTTTTCCACCATCGGTACTCCAAGCCACCCCTGCTACCTGCCGTCCATTTTGTTGCGGATGTTCGTTGCGCAAAAGGAGTGTCAAAACGTCGCCATCCGCCCAAAGATTCGTCTCGGAAAAAAAGCCTTTTTCCCAGGTGATATTCGTGACCGTCCATTTTCGCGGGTCGTCCCCTTCGCTGCGAGCCACGCAAGCCTGAAAACGGTCGTTGACGCCTGCCACCACCCAATCGCCCGACGCGGTTCGAATCGGTTCCTGCAACGGCCAGATACCTTTCGCCACAACCCCTTGCGAAACCCACTCCCCATTTTCCTCCAGCAGAAAAAGCTCCATCCCCAAATTCGGAAACGGAACATGCTTTTTCCAGGTGCCGTAAAATTGGGCATGCAAAGCCCAAAATCGTCCCTGATGTTCCCAGAAAACACCGTGCGAACGGCCGATGTCCCTATCGTCGGGAAGGAGGATTTTCGGGGCGTTCCAGTGTACTCCATCCTGGCTGGTGGCCATGGCTATTTTTTCTCCTACCGTATTTTCATGACCGGTATTGCAGCCCCACGAAGCGTAAAACGTCCCTCGATAGTGGCTCAGCACCGCACCATGCAACCATCGAAAACCATCCACGTCAGGTTGACGTTCTCGGACGCGAACGTACTGAACTCCTTCCAAAACAGGGAGTTCAGCCGCTTTTCCAGGCAACGTTCCTTCCCACAACATTTCCGAAGGTTCACCAGCGGCTGCCAACCCACACCATCCCCACACCATCCAAACAATCGCGTTTTTCATCTTTTTCCTTTCTTCTTTTGAAAACATTCCTCTCATGATTCCCCCATTTCCGCTCCAAGTATAGAGTATCTCCCCCGAAAAAGGAAGGGAAAAGAGGCTTCTTAGGCGAATTCACCTAAAACAGTTTCGGATAGACTTATTTCCCCCAACATTTTTCCAAAAAATTTTTCCACCCACCTCTTTTTTTATTGATTTTGCCTCGGAGAGGATTATACTGAGAAAAAGTATGAAGAATTTTCACCAGAAATTGGCAGCGTACCTGAGAGTTTTCCTGGAAGATGGGAATGGATAAGGGGGGGGGATCGTTATGAAGGACTTCTATGGTGAATAAAAGATGAATAAAAATGGGATATTGTTTTTTAGAAAGGTTTCCATTCAAGGAGAAAAATCATGAAAATTCGATATGGCGCTTTCATTCTGGCCGGATGGCTATCTCTTTTTCAGGCGTGGGGAGCCGACTACACCTGGAAAGGTGGGGAAGGAAGTTGGCAGGATGCTTCCCAATGGTCGCCGGAAGGTGTTCCCACGGGAAGCGACTCCGTTTCCCTCTTTTCAGGGACTGCCACGTCCGCCACTTCGCTCACGTTCCAGAATTCTCTCACGCTCGGCGAAACTGCCATTCTCCATGCCAACGGCGATACCGATGGTCTGACGCTGGAGGTGGGAAGCTGTTTCACGATGACTGGCGGAACACTCTCCATCCCGCAGGCATTTCGCGCAGGAACCGGCTCCTCCACCATGGAAATTCATGGCGGAAATCTCACGGCAGGAATCTGGGGTTGGGGCTGGGGTGGAAAGCTCCAATTGACCATTACAGGTGGAAATTTCGACATTGGGAAAACCTTCTCGAGCAATGCCTATCCCCTACATGCCCGTTCGTTGGTGCTGGGACAGGGTTCCGAGACGAATGCCCCGGAAACGACGATTATCGGAACCGGTTCCCAGTGGGACATTTACCAAATCCAGATTCGGCCTTACGCCACGACCCGTTTTTTACTCACTTCGGAGGGAATTTCCACGCTCCAAACGCAAACTGCGCAGCAGGATAATCCCACGAACAATCGACTGGAAATCGGAATCGCTTCCGGTGCGGCATTTTTGGAAACGCCCGAATGGACACTGATTCAGACGCGGGAAGGTTCGCTGAAAGGTCTGATCTGGCAGGCCAATTCCCTCGGTACACTCCAATTGTCGAATGACCAAAAAACGATCTCCGCCACGCTCCAGGCCACCTCGGGAACCTGGAACCTGAACACCTTTACCCCTACCTCGAAAACCACGGCGGGAATGGCCGAAATTTCTCCTCAAAATGCCGGAACGTATGGCAAAATAACGCTTACGCTCGACGATACCGCTCAGGTTTCCCAACTGGTTGCCTGGATGAACGACGCGGTGGCGGACAATCGGACGTATGCCCCCGTTGCTGCGCGACAGAATGGAAATCGGCTCGAAATTTTGGTGCCGGAGAAAGAATTTGCCCATTTTGCCTGGGATTTTACCCAATCGAAGACAGGAGTGGCTCTGGCAAGTTTTCAGTTGTCGCGGAACTGGACGTGGCAGCCGGGACTGGAGGCAACCTGGGAAAATGGCGTTTTTCTGGCGGGAAAACCATCTTCCACCGCAGCCGCCGGGACTCCCGCCTCGGCAGATACAGTCTTCATGACTCGCGGAACGATGACCCTTTCCCCGAATCATACCCTGACCAACGGCGGGACGCTGATTCTGGAGGGGGGCACAGTCAAAACGGCCGACCTTTCCAACAACACGTCGAATCTCTCCCTTTCGGATGGTGGCACGTTGCGGATAAACGGCGGGACACTTTCCGTGGCGGTCGATTTGCGTCTGGGGCAAAGTTCGTTGGGGAATCTGGAACTTCACGGCGGGACACTGGAGGCCTTTACGCTCGGACTGGGCTGGGGCGGGCCATCGCGGATGGTGGTGACGGATGGGACGATTCGTATCGGACGGGGGGATTTTGTCGTGAATTCGACTTCTGGAGATACGGAGAACCGAACGCTGATTCTCGGACAGGGTTTGGCCGCCAATGCGTCGGATTTGACACTCGTGGGAGGTCGTTCTCAATGGGACGTTGCCCGGATGAATGTGAAAGCGTACGGCACGGTTCATTTTCTGGCTCGCCGCGACGGTATGACATGCCTGAATGTCGATACGATGACCGGGGTTGCGGGCCATCAGCTCGACTTGGGAATTGCCGGGGGAATGACGCTCCTGAGCAAATCTTCCCAAACATTGATTCAACTTGCCAACGCCAATCCTTCTCTGGGAAGTTATTTCACCACCACCGACACTTCTCTCTGGAAAGTGGCCGTTTCGGAGAACCGTTTTCTCACTGCCACGTTGGACGAAACGCAAAAACAGGGGACACTCACGTTGACGCCGGAAAATACCCAAACGCTCGCTGTCGACGGAACGTCCGGCTGGGTGGAACTGTTCGGAACTCCTTACGGTGAGGTCGATATCCGAATTTCCCTGGCAGAGGGAGACGCGGATTGGCTTACCCGGTGGATGCGGGACGAACTCGCCATGGCACTCACCTGGTCGGAACTCGATGTCTTTCAGGAAGACGAAAAAACGCTCCTCTGGTCGCAAGGAACCCTCGACGCGGAGGGCAAAGGGTTCTTCCTCTGGGATTTCACCGATTTCCAGACACTCTTCGGCCAAAATGTCGCTCTGGAGCAAATTTCCTGGACGCTCCACTCCACTGCCGTGCCAGAACCGCGGACGTGGTTGTTGGGGCTGCTGGGAATGTTGGGGATTTTGGGGTTCTATCGAAAAAAAGCCTCCCCCCAACCACATCTGTCAAGACGCGGTTTCACACTCGTCGAATTGCTCGTCGTGATTGCTATCATCGGTATGCTCGTGGGGCTGCTCCTCCCCGCCGTCCAGCAGGCACGGGAAGCGGCTCGCCGAATGCAGTGCGGCAACCACCTGCGACAAATGGCACTGGCCTTTCTCAATCTGGAAGCCACACACCGTTTTTTCCCCGGAAGTGGCTGGACGTATGAGTACGCGGGGGACGCGGATTTGGGATTCGGAAGAAAACAACCGGGAAACTGGACGTTTGCCATCCTCCCCTACATCGAACAGAACGTCCTTTTTCAATCTACCGCAAACGGTATCGTCGAATTGGACGACCCCAGCCGGGATGCCATCACGCGATGTATGCAAACGCCGCTCCCTTTTTTTCAGTGCCCTTCGCGACGTGCCTGCAAACTCTATCCGCAGGACGCACCAGCTTTCCAGAATACCCATCTTTCGCAGGGAGACCCGATTGCCTGTGGAGACTATGCCGGCAACCACGGCACCCAACACCAGGCCTCGTTTCGCTCGGCTCCAGGGTACGACGCACTCTCCACCGCCGCGTCCTGGAAAACCTACAACGTCGATGGTGTCCTCTTTTGTCGTGGGGAACTCGCCATCAGCGAAATCTATGACGGAACCAGCAATACCTACTTGATTGGAGAGAAACTTTGCGACCCGGAAATGTACGAAACCTGCGTCCCTCTTTCAGGAGACCACGACGGACTGTTTGCCGGTACCGGAACGAGTAATCTTCGCTCTTCCGAACGGAGCGTTCCCATGATGGATTTTTCAGGACACGAAGGTATTCGGCTGGGAAGTTTCGGCTCGGCTCACGCGGGAGGGTGTGGAATGGCCATGTGCGACGGATCCGTGCAAACCATTCCCTACTCCATCGATTCGGAAATTCACGAACGGTTATGCAATCGCCGGGATGGGGAAATGGTTGCCCTTCCCTGATTCTTTACGGAAAAGCGTTCCCCACCACCTGCCCGTCCTTCCGATTTCCCAACCAGGCATGGGTCTGGCCGTCGATGCTGTAGGAAATTCGTTGCGCCGAGCCGTCACACATCGCCATGCCAAACGAGCCGGAATGGCAGCTTCCAAACGTAAAGCGTCCCTCCGCGCCTGTCCGATCTTGAAGCGGGAGTCGGGAGGAACCCAAATCATTCGCGTCGTAAAAACAACTGCGAATACTTCCATCGTCCGCGCCGTCGTAAATGCCGGAGTCGTCACCGCTGTCGCCACCTTCGTAGTATTGCGGCTGGATGTTTTTTTCGCCCAGTAAATACGTATTCACCGTTCCGTCGCGGATTTCACCCATCGTGATTTTGCTATGTCGGAAAATAACACCATTTTCGTTCTGGACGCCCCATTCCCCCGCCACGTTCCGCCACGAACGGAGGGTCGAAAGATCCGTCACGGAAATTGCCGGAGTCAATGTCGATGGAGGGGGATAATTATTGTGCGAACCGTAATTTGCCGCATAATCTCCCTTCGCATGTTGCAAGCCTTTTTTAATCGTTTCACAATTGCCAAAACTGACATCCACGCTGGTCGAGTAGAGTTTGCACGAACGCCGTGACGGGCAGTGGTAAACCGGCAACGGAATCATCAATCGTTCGTAAGCCTTCTTTTTCTGATCCGGGGAAATGGTGTCCGGGTCGCCGTCCGCTCCCATCTGGTACACCGCCATCTGCTCCAAATACGGCAAAATCGCGTAATGCCAATTTCCAGGCTGACCATCCCCGCTGCGATCCGGGTCGCCCGTCCAGCTCCACCACCAACCAGACGACGGAAAACTCCGCATCGAAGTCTCGTGATTCAGGCAAGCCAACGCCATTTGACGCAGATTGTTGTTGCACTGCATTTGCCGAGCCGCCTCCCGTGCCTGCTGAACCGCAGGAAGGAGCAACCCTACCAACATACCGATAATCGCAATCACGACTAAAAGTTCGACCAGTGTGAAACCCCTTTTCATTGTTTTACCCCATTTGTTGAATGAATTCAGTGAAGCAAATAATTGTTAAATAAAAACGGAACCTAACACTCTTTTAAACTTACAATGGCGTTTGCGATTCCCTTCTACCTCGGTAGGTTAGAAAAGAAAAAAGCTCTTTGAAAAAGTCTTTTGTCCGGGCGCAGCGCGACTCACGGCTAAAGCCGAGAGTGGCTTTTCCGTCAAGACGGAACCGCCGTGGAGAGGAAACCTTTCTGAAGAAAGAGTTATCCTCTCCAGACCTCTCTTTCCAAAGACTTTTGTCCGCGGCTGCGCCGCTATTCTCGGTTATTTTTCTTGCGCCAAACGCCCCACAAAACCACCGAACCCAAAATCAACAACCAGGCCGTGGAAGGTTCGGGAAGACCGTAAATTTCCTGCCCGACACGCATGGCCCACAATTCCCCCAAACGCTGCAAACCGTCTGCGCTGAAATGAACGCCGTCTGCCGCACGCAGCACTCCCAGCAACGCGTCCGAATCCGGCCCCAGAAAAACGTTTTCGTCACCATTGATGACCGCCATCTGAGCCGCTCGCAATTCTTCGTCCGTCATTCCGTTGAAGTAGGAGACTAACGCAATCATCCACGCCAAATCATCCACCCCCGCATCTTCCCGACTGGCTTCAATCAGGGAGTTGAGCAATTCCGCATACCGGTCTCCGGTCATCGACGAACCATTTCCTTCACTGTCCGTTTCTCCCTGGTGCCAGAGAATCGCTTTCACCTTCCCATCCAGTAATTCCAACGCTGGCAAAAGTTTCGTGTTATAAAACGATGTCGCCTCATCCGGGTTCCACTGGGAGACACTGGAACCACCCACACCCGTACTGACAAATCCGATCGGAATATCGCCCCCCAACATTTCCGAAAGCGTATCCCCCATCGACGGCCAAGTGGAACCTCCTGAACCGGTCGCTCCTGGTTGTGGGTCGTTGGCAATTTTCCATTCCCCCGTCACAATATCGAGTGCGTACACATTTCCCGAAGTGGGAGATTGCGTGGCTGCTCCATGATTGGCGGAATTGGACTGTCCGGCGGTGATGAAAATATCGCCTACACCGATTTTCTCCGTCGTGGTGGAGGTCAAAACGTTCCCCGACGCATCCAACGCCTGAATCTGGAATTCGTGCCAGCCCGTCCCCAGCGAAACGGTTCCCGCGTAGGTTTTTGAAGCGGTGTCGAGCGTGAAATTCTCCAAATCAATCCAATCCACACCATTTTCCGAAATCTGAATCTTCGCAATCGTATCGTCCGAAACGGCATTCCAGTTTCCCGTTATCTTCACTTCCGCCTGATTCTGGGCATCTCGCTGAAAAATCTTCACCCCGTCCGGCATCAACACCGCGTCCGACTCCCGAACAAATGTGTAAAGGTTGGCCGTCAGATACTCCCCACGTGCCAGCAGGTTGGTAAACGTCCAGTCGGTTGCGCTGTTATTACTCGTTGACGGAAAATTCGCAGGTGTGGAGTTTCCGATTCCTGCCGTTGCATTTGCCGTGCCATTACTTCCCCAACCGTTGAATGCCATGAGTGTTTCGCCCGTGGTGGAGTCGTGAATCTGCATGGAACCGAAACCATTGCCTTCATTTCTCACGTCTTGATGGTTGTAAATTCCATCTGTCCCCGGACTGTAATTCCCACTCCAAAATTCCAGTGTCCCTCCTGTCGCCAGCGTTCGGGAAATGCCATCCACATCGGAAACCACCTCCAGATTCCTCACAGGTGTCTGCGCAAAATAGGTTCCCAAGCTACTTGCCGGAACGCCAATTTGCGAGATGTCTTGCGTAAAAGCATCCATACTCACAAAAATCGACGAACAATTGCCATCCAGATCGACCAGTTCCATCACATAACCAACCCGGTCGAAAAGTTTCCCGGAATTTTTCTGCGCGACCGTCGCGTCGTACGCATACGGCACCCCGGCAGTGTTGTATTTGGTTGTAGTGGCTGTCGTCATGTCCAACGCGTGAATCGGCGTGTAGCCCGCTTCCACCGGAGCAGCGGGAACGGCCACCATCTGAACGTCGTCGATCGTCAGCGAGTTATCAGGTTGGGTGACATTTGCAAATTTCAGCGTCGCCGAAGTTCCGTTGGCCTGAAACGTCGTGGCAAAAGCGTGGAAGTCCGTGCTGGGGGTAACGGAAGTATTCTGGAGTTCCGTCGTCCCGGAGGAATCGGTCCATGTCGCCGTGAGGTTGACTCCCTGATTTCCCGGTCGAGCATTGTAACGATACGCCAGGGCATAATAATTCCCCGCCTGCAATCCGGTAATTTCCTGCGAAATGGAGGCGGTACCGGGATTGCCATAAACCTGCATTGCGGCCGCGTGCGTTCCGTCCGGGATTGTCTGATTGGAACAAAATGCGTGCGAACTGGTGGGATTGGCATAATAACCCATATTCCCGGAAGATTCATATTGCCAAAAACCTGCCGTGTCCAGATTTCCCGATGAGGGATCAGTAGTTCCCCAGATAAGATAACCATTTCCATAATTTTTTGCCGTATTTGTCGGAGTATACGTTGTTCCCACCCCTTCAAAACTCCCATCCTTCACGAGATTCGCCACTTTTCCCGTCACGGCATACATTCTCGCATTGTCGAAAAGAAGATCCCAGTCTTTATAAGTTGGATTTGTAATCTTTCCTTCATTCTGAACCGAGAATGTCATCGACGTATCGGTTGCCTGGACGAGGTGGGTGGAACGTTGATAACCATCCGTCGTTTGCGAAACCGTTTTGTTGGTTTCCAACGCAATCTCTCCCAGCGATGTCGTTATGATGGGAAGCTGGTCAACATTGGAAAACCGACTGTTGTAGTCGTACGAAACCATGTACCAGGCACCCGGAGTCAAATTGGAAATCGTCTGCGACAGAGACGCTGTGCCTTCCGCCTCGAAAACCTGAAGAGCCGCGACTTTGGCTCCGTCGTCGATACCTGCTCCTGCATTGGTAAAAGCTGTTCCACTCCCTGTCACGGCATAGAACCCTACATACCCATTCTGACGTGTCCCGGTAGTCTCATACTGCCAGAAACCTGCCGTATCCAGATTCCCAGATGGAGGATCGTTATTGCCGTTGATGATATAACCGTTGTCTGGCATAAAAGTGGAGGGAGTATAACTCGTCCCCACACTCTCAAAACTTCCGTCTCGGAACAGATTCACCTTCTCCGCTCCTCTTCCTGGGGAGTGCGGGAAAAGAAGGAAAAACAGACTCCAAAACAACATTTTAGCACAAAATTTCATGGCAGACCCTTTCCCTGTTCAATGGAGCGTTCGATGGAACCAAAATGGAATCCCAGCACGTCACGTTGGTGAAGAACGTTCTCAAGACTCCTGAAAAATACAAACGATTATCTGTCCAAGAGAGGGTTTCTCTCGAATCGGTAATGTGCAAATGCTCCGTAGAAAAGGAACGATAGAAACTTGTAAGAATACCCAAAAAGATAGCAAAAACAAACCCTCTTTTCCCAGGAGGTGTTTTTTTCAGAAAACGGCCCGGTGCGTTAAGCTGGGGGGGGGGGTGAAAATAGAAAACATTTGAAACGGCCTTTTTGGGAAAATAGGTTGTTGAAAACTCACTTCTAAAAACTCAACTTTCCTCATTATAACATCAACTTTTCCCATTTTCAACCCCTTTTTTTATTTTTTTCCAAAAATTCTTGAATTTTTCGACTTTTTTTGGGGAGGGGTGGCCTCCATCCATTTTTTGTGCTACACTATACGGTATGGAAACTCTGTCGGAACTCTGAATACCATCCACATAAGGATCGATGAATTTGGAAAAAACGAAGAAAAAAGAGAATTGGGGAACGCAAATCGGCGTCATTCTGGCCGTCGCCGGGTGTGCGATCGGTTTGGGAAATTTTCTGCGATTTCCCGGTCAGGCCGCGTTGTATGGCGGGGGAGCTTTTCTGATACCCTATTTTTTTGCTTTTCTGATTCTGGCTATTCCGTTGTCCTGGGCGGAGTGGTCGCTGGGTCGCTACGGTGGTCGGCACGGTTTCAACTCCGTTCCCGGCATCTACCGTGTCGCAGGAAAACGCCGAGCTTGGGCATATATCGGAGCGATGGGCGTTTTTGTTCCGTTGGTCATCAGTATGTATTACGTCTATATCCAGGCCTGGTGTCTGGCGTATGCTCTGCAATATCTCACGGGCATTTTGGGAAGTTGCGGTCTGCAAAATCTTTCGCTGTTCGGAGAAACGTCCTCAGGAATGCACCTCGGCTCATCGGAAGCGTATGCCCAATTTTTCGCCTCGTTCGTGGGGATGAATGAGGATGCCTACATTTTCAAGTCGGGAATTTTTACCCCTCTGCTGATTTGTGTGGCGGGTTGTTTTTTCCTGAATTATTACCTGATTTATCGGGGAATTGCCAAGGGAATTGAGGTTTTCTGCAAGTTGGCAATGCCGCTTCTGCTGATTTGTTCGGTGATCATCCTGATTCGTGTCGTCACGCTGGGAAATCCGACCGGAATCCCCGGCCAAAGTTTTCTCAATGGTCTGGCGTTCATGTGGAATCCCAGTCGCCCCGATGCCACGATTGGCGAAACGCTCTCCAATCCCGAAGCGTGGCTGGCGGCAACGTCGCAGATTTTCTTCTCCGTATCGCTGGGGTTTGGCCTTATCGTGACGTATGCCAGCTATGTCCGGGACAAGGATGACATTGCGCTGTCGAGTTTGACGGCTGTTTCGGGGAATGAGTTTTGCGAAGTGGTGTTGGGCGGAATGATGATTATCCCACCTGCCGTGATGTTTCTCGGTTTGAGCGGCCTGACACCGGAAACGCTGCAAAGTTCGTTTGCCATGGGATTTATTGCTCTGCCCAACGTCTTTGAGCAAATGCCTGCCGGACAGATTTTCGGTTTCCTGTTCTTTTTTCTCCTTTTTCTGGCAGCCGTGACGAGTGCTATTTCCATGTCGCAGCCTGCGGTGGCACTCCTGGAAGAGGGGCTGGAATTCAGCCGAAAACAGAGCGTTTTGCTCGTGGCGGGAATCTGTGCCCTGGGAACGTTCCTGGTCTGCTACTTTTCCGCCAATGCCACCGTCCTCGATACGTTCGACTTCTGGATCGGCAACATGAGCCTTTTCGTTCTCTCCCTCTGTCAGACGATCCTTATCGGCTGGTTTTGGGGTGAAGAAAAAATGATGAAAGAATTGGATCGCGGCAGCGCCATTCGTGTGCCACGTTGGATTGGGTGGTTTTTGAAGTACATCTCCACCCCGTATCTGATCCTGATTCTGATTCTTTGGTGCTGGTATAACATGGGGAGCCGCGTGCAGATGATTTATCAAAACGGCATTGTTCTGATGGCAATTCTTTTCCTCCTGGTGGGATTTTCGTTCTTTATGCTGGTGACGTATCTGGCAGAAAAACGGTGGATTCGGGCGGAAAAACAATACCGGCGACAGATTTACACGAATAGACAAGGGAGGTGATCGAATGGAAATGACACCCGAAGGCTGGTTGTGCATGATTCTGGCCATATCGACGGTGACTTCGCTTTTTGGATGGTGTTGTTGGAAAGTCCTCTCTCCACCTGCCAAAGAAATCCACGCCACAAGTGAGTTTCTCATGGAAGACTGGAAAGCCAACCGTCGAAAACGACGCCGGAAACGACGAAAATGGCTGGAGAAACGTTCTTCCTGAAATTCCTTCCCCCAAACAACCTTTTCTCCGCCGGGAAATAAAAAAAGTTCTCCACGAAATCACGTCGAGAACTTTGGAAATTTTACTGGTGTAAACTTGAAAAACCTGTTTCAAGCCCCTACGCTTCCGAATCGGTTTCAAAACTCGGTTTCAACGCACCCTTCTTCGGACGGTCGTTTTTGCCGACAAATTCGATAATCGCACGGGTTCCCGCGTCGCCCAATCGTGGTTTTGCCAAGCGAAGAACACGGGTGTAGCCACCCTGGCGATCAACATAACGTGGAGCAACAACATCAAAAAGCAATTTCACGGCCTTTTCGTCATGCAGGATTTTCACCAACTGGCGGCGAACAGCAATCACCGGCGCCATCGCCTTGTTCCACGTATTCCACGCCTCACTCTTACGCCACTGATCCCATTCTGGAGTACGACGCTCTGCCTTCGGTAACAGAGCATTGGCCTGCTCCAAAGCGGGCAACGCATTTTTGGCCATCGTGATACACCGTTCCACAAAAGGCCGGACTTCTTTTGCCTTCTGCAAGGTGGTTATCATGCGCCCTTTCACTTTCGGAATACCGACGTTCTTGTTCAAAACCGGATCGAAATAATCATCATCTTCCCGTTCCGTCAGAATCAACGAAACCGCCAACATCCGCAAAAGGGCTCGCTGGTGCTTCGGGTTACGACCAAATTTCCGTCCACTAAAACGATGTCGCATTTTTTTACCTTCTCTCATTTTGGGGTTCTGCTCTGGAAAATTCCAGAACTCTATTTTCACCATGAGCCATGCCCAACCACGGACAGGTTTTGGCAACCTTTCGTCCTTTCAGCCAAAAATCGTATCTTTCGACCACGTTTTGGCAGGAAGTTGTTCACGCCCCAACGCTATATTTCTGGAGAATGATTAAAAACCTCCGCGTGTCGGCGGAAGACGCATTCCCAGTTGTAAACCATTTTCCTGTAATTTTTCCCGGATTTCTTTCAGCGAAGTCTCGCCAAAATTGCGAACTTCCAAAAGTTCATCCTCGGTTCTCGTCACCAATTCACGAATCGTCGAAATGTGAGCCGATTCCAGACAATTGCTGGCTCGCACACCCAACCGCAAATCGGCTACCGACATCGAAAGTTTCGCCTCCAAAATCGGATCCATTTCGTTACCAACCACTTTTCCCTCATTGTGAATCTGCTCGCCCAGTTCACAATATTGCACAAAAGGGTTGAGGTGTTTCCGAAGTATCTTGGCGGCTTCCACCATGGCAATTTGAGGACCAATGGAACCATCCGTCCAAACTTCCAAAATCAACTTGTCATAGTTCGTCTTTTGGCCGACTCGCGTTTCCACCACTTCATAACGCACGCGAATCACCGGACTGAAAGAAGCATCCAGCGGAATCGTTTCCTGAACCGAATTATGCCGTTCTGTTGCAGGCACATAACCGCGACCTTTTTCGACAACCATTTCCATCACAAACGGAACGTCTGCCGTCAGCGTCGCAATCAGGTGGTTTTTGTTGATGACATCCACTTGATGATCGGTCTGAATATCCGCGCCCGTGATGGCTCCTGCCTTGTATTTTTCGATTCGTAAAATTCTCGGTGTGTCCGATTCCGAACGAACCACCAGTGATTTCACGTTCAGAACAATGTCCGTCACATCTTCCAATACTCCCGGCAGAGTGGTGAATTCATGCGACGCTCCCTGCAATTTCATCTGCGTTACGGCACTTCCCTCCAGACTGGAAAGAAGAATCCGACGCAAACTGTTACCAATCGTCGTCCCAAATCCACGTTCAAATGGCTCTGCGGTAAATTTCGCATAACGGGAGGTCAGCGTTTCCTGGTCACACTGAACCAGACTGGGCAATTCCAGCCCACGCCATCGCATTCGCTTTAGCATTTATTGTCTCCTGGCAAATGATTGGGGGTAGTTGCCGTTTTCTGCTGAATATCCCTCTGAAACAGACCGAAAATATCCTCGGATACGGATTGCAAAGAGAACTTTTCCATAAAAACGGCGTAGGAATCCAAAAACACTCTTACACACGACGACGTTTTTTCGGACGGCAACCGTTGTGAGGCAACGGTGTCACATCTTCAATTGACTTCACTACCAAACCCGCGGCTTCCAAGGCTGTAATCGCGCTTTCACGACCACTTCCAGGACCCTTGACACGAACATCCACATCCTTCAATCCAAACTTGATCGCCTTTTCAGCGGCCTGCTGAGCGGCGGACTGCCCCGCAAACGGAGTACTCTTTCGGCTCCCTTTGAAACCACTGTTACCAGCCGTTGCCCAACAAAGCGTATCTCCCTTGGTATCCGTAATGGTCACAATTGTGTTATTAAAGGTCGCCTTGATATGCACCGTTCCGGTGGTAACATTACGACGAATTTTCTTCTTCTTTGCCTTTGCCACTGTGGACTACTCCTCAAAATCTCTTTTTATACGCTACACCCGCTCCAGACCACCCGAAGCGAATCTCGACACGATACCCTGTGTTTACCAATCAGCACCCTACTAGTGCAAATCTTTGACACCTTTTTTGCCAGCCACTGTTTTCGCCGGACCTTTACGGGTTCGAGCGTTGGTCTTGGTTCGCTGACCACGAACCGGCAAACCACGACGATGACGCAAACCGCGATAGCACGCGATTTCCTTCAAACGGGCAATGTTCTGATTGACCGTTCGGCGAAGATGACCTTCACAAACATAGTCGTTATCCAAAAGAGCAGCCAATTTGGCAACTTGCTCTTCCGTCATCTCACGAGCTTTAATGGTGGGATCAACACCCACCGCTCGACAGAGATCCAATGCCGTTTTCAAACCGACTCCGTAAAGATACGTCAACGAATGCGCTGCGGGGCGATCGTTCGGAATATCAACACCTAACAAACGAGGCATGAAGCCCTCCTGATTCTAAAAACTTACCCTTGATGATGTGCCCAACATCCAAAATCAACCCTGACGCTGTTTATGACGTGGGTTTTTGCAAATCACGCGAACGACTCCCTGGCGACGAATCACCTTGCAGTCTTCGCAAATACGTTTTACACTGGCACGAACTTTCATAATGCACCTTCCTCATTTTCTATGACCATGCACTCTATAGAAAGACAAAGTTTAACGTATTTCCCATTTTTTTCAAGTAGTACCAGAAAATTTTTTCACTTTTTTCCTCGATTTTTACCTGATTTATCCAATTCGAGAGAATCGTGCCAAAAGATTTTGCAAAAAATTCCTCCTTCATTCAGGTGTCTCCCCCTCCCAAGAAATGTCCATTCCCCTCGTTCAGAGCAAGACTGACGCATGAATAAACTGACAAAACGAGTCAAGTTATTCAATACGTTTTTCATTGGCATTCAAAAATATCTCGATTATTTTGGATGTGAATTTTCTACGGAGGAAAGCTCGTAGTGGGACGTGATTGATGCGCATGACGCAGCCGTAGGTGTTCAGCGGAGAAGGCAACGTGGCGGAAAATGAGGAGATTTTCCAGACTGTAGTCCTTTCTTTTCTACGGAATACCCATTCATCTACTTGCACAATTTTCGATTTTTTGTAAAGCCCCTTTATTAAACTGTGTAAAAAAACATAAAAATATTGGAAGCACACACCCTAGACTTACGGATAGGTCGTATTTTATAGGAGGAATCGTAGTGTGTTGAGTCTGTCATAGTGCCTTTCTTTAATCATTTCCGTTGTCGGTATTCCAGGGGGGAGCAGCCGACTTCGCGACGAAAGACGTGGAAGAAGTGGACTTCTGAAACGAAATGCAGAAGGCGGGCGATATTCCCCACCGCCCAGTCCGTTTCGCGAAGAAGTTCTTTGGCTCGTTCAATGCGGGTGGTTACGATGTCTGCCGCCAGCGTCCGGCCAAACGTAGCTTTGTATTTTCGTTCCAGCGTCCGACGGGAAATTTGGAGTTCCTCCAGAATCTCCTTCACCGTAATGCCACGCTCGGCTCCCTCACGAACCAGTTGTTTGGCTTGCACCATATCTTCGTCGTTGACCGCAATGACATCGGTCGAGCCGCGCGTCTCGATTCCCAGCGGCGGAAACCGAAGTGGCATTTCGGGAAACGGCTCCCCCCGAATTTTGGCACACAATATCCGCGCAGCTTCATAACCCAACCGACGGCTGTCCTGGATGATGCTGGACAGGCCGGGATTGGGAAGTCGGCAAAACCACGCTTCATTGCTCGTTCCCAGAATGGCCACCTCCCCCGGAACGGAAATCGACTCGACCTGACAGAGATCGAGAATTTCCCGTGCGTGCAAATCGTGAGCCGCCAACAAACCGACCGGTTTGGGCAAATCGCCCAGCCATTGTGCCAACCGCTTTTTTTCCGAAGTCTTCCAGCCATACCACGGAACGAACGTCTTCGTGCGACGGACGAAAACATGGCACTTTTTCCCAATCCGTTCCACTGCCGAGACGTATGCCCGCTCACGAAGCTGCGTCCAGTACAAGTCGCACTGCGTGTAATAGGCAAAATGCTGTAAACCCCGTTCCTGAAAATGAGCCACCGCCAGTGCCGCCACCGCGTCCTCATCCACCGTCAAATCCGATTCCTCATCCAGGCAACTGACCGTAACAACCGGCACGTTCAACGGACGTAAAATAGTGGACGTTCGGGTGTCGCCACGGCGTGTGAGAATGCCGTCCCCCTTCCACTCCCGCACCCAAGGTGGAATCGGCTCGTCATAACCGCGAAATTCAAAATCCGCCCGATGTCCCGATTCGTACAGATACTGCGTGGCACCGTCAATCAACTGCCGACCATATCCGTGCGACGTTCCCATCAGCAGCAGAATCCGAAACGTTTCTTTGCGACTCTTCACCATCGGCACTCTTTCCATTTTCCATCGAAACCTCGTTTCCTGTATCCGCTGAGAAAAACGTAAGAACGGAAATATCTGCGTCTTCTGCGTAATCTGCGGATAATTCTTAACGGTGGAAGTTATTGAAATTACTGGATTTATCCAAAAACCTTTCCAAAAAATTCGTTTTCCTCCACTTCCTTTTTTTGTCCGCAGATGACGCAGAAGATTTTACTTTCATCTCTATCCTCTGTGGAAAATCTTCTACGCTGCCAAATCAAAATGTCAAACGTGGCAAACCTATCACACGATTGTAACGTGAAGGAAGGGGGAGGTCAAGGGTGGCAACGTTGTCGGAGAGGGCAGACGCGGAAAAGGAGACTGCCGAACATGCCGAGGAACAGGAGCCAGGTGGATGGTTCAGGAACGTCGTAGCCGCGTAAGCCGGTCAACTGCAAGTGGGGGTTGTAGGAGGTGAAATCCCAGGCAAAAATCTGCGACTCTCGTTGCGACCACTCCAACGCGGAAAGGAGGATGTTCCCGGAGTCGTTCAGCGTCGCGGAAAAGGTATCGTAGCCGTCGTCCAGCCATTCGACAAGTGCCTGCAAATCGTTCCCTTCCGCACCACTCACGGCCAGTTCCAACGCGTAATTTTGCTGAAAATTCCCGTCTATTTCCAACCATCCGCGAGATTTTCCTCCCCAGGACTGCCAGCCGGAATTCATGGCGTAATCCTCCAGCCGAAAGTCCTCGTTCAGCGTCGCGGTCACCGTTTTTGCCGTGGAATCGACCGCAACGTTCCAGATTCCCTCCGCAACGTTGGCATTTTCCCATTGGAAATTCCCCGTCGCGGTCACGAGGGTGTAGGAAACCTCGTCGCCAGCATTCAGGAGCGTCACGCCATGATCGACACCCAGAGTGATTTGAGAATTGGCCTCGGCATGGAAATTCGTATTGGTGAATTTTCCCAGACCTTCGCGAGTGGCGAGAAAATTCAACGTCCCTCCCGATTTCAGCGTAAAAGTTCTCGGCGTCCAACCTGCCACACCACTGCAATATTGCGAATTTCCGATAAAGTTCAACGTTCCGGTGCTTCCCACAGTCGTATTTCCGCAGGTTTTACTGTTGACGAGATTCAAAACGGCACTGCCGGAAGTGGAAAGGCTGCTGATGTTTCCGCCCAGAATGATGTACCGACTATTGACGATACTATCCACCACCTCCACCGATCCGGTCGTGTTGTTGCTGCCGACAAGAAGGTCGGAAGTGGTCCCCATGGTTCCCACCGAATGGGTTCCTATCAGAAGCGTGCCTTGATGGACGCGGAGTGTTCCTTGGGAGTTGGCACCGTAACCGACGTAAATGGAGCTATTTACACTCACTGTATCGCGGAACGTGGCGGACGCGGAACTGTTGTTGCCATGTCCCACTGTCAGACGGTTGGTCAATTCCAACGCCGCGTTTTCCACCACCAGGGAGCCGGATTGGGAATTTGCCACTGCTCCCACGCGAACTTCGTCTGCTCGAACGATCGCTCCGTCCAGTACGTTGAGTTGCCCGGTGACGGTATCGTTGTTGCAGATAATTACATCGTTGGTCTCCAAAAGTGTGCTTGTGCCGGAAAACGTGGCAATGCCGATGGAGTTGGCACCGTTGCCGACAAACAGTCCATATCCATCCGTCGTGGTTGTCGTTCGGATGGTCGCTCCCCCGGAAACGTCCAGCGTCCCTTTCGTGGAGTTGGTCATGTGTCCTACCAGAAGATGGTCGCACTCCAAAAGTGCATCGTCGGAAACCGTGGCGGAAGCGGTTGTTTGGTGGCCGCTGGAAATCCCCATTCGGGACGTGGTTTTCAGTTCACTCCCCAACCCCGACAACAACAAGGTTGCCGAAGCACCTTCCGAAGTATTGGCCGCACCTGTCCCTCCCAGCATGATTTGGTTCGTGGCGGAAATTTTGGCTCCATCGGTGATTGCCAGCGAAGCGGTACTGTTTTTGGCGGTTGCGGCCTGGATTTGTTGGGTGGTCAAAACGGAACCCGCTCCCGAAAGCGACAACGTTGCTGTCCCCGCTTCTGCCGTCGCGAGAAGGACGTTTTGCGTGGTAGAAAGAGTGCCGCCATCGGTGATTTCCACCAGACCACTTTTCCCACTCACCTGTAAATTGACCGTCGAGGCAATTTTTCCGCCATCCAGGTAAAGAAACCCCTTGGCATTCCCCTGTCCGACCAAAAATTCCCGCGACACAGAAATATCCGCCCCCTTTCCGACTGTAAGAATACCGTCGGTACCCCCAGCCACCACGATTTGCTGTGCTGTCAGGAAGCCGGAGGAAAAGGTGACGTGATTGGTTGTGTCCGTATTCCTCCGAACCGCAATCCACTGCGAAAGAGAGGGATTGGCCGCGTCGGAGGAGAGGAAAATCGTCGCGTCGGAATGGAACATGGTGATGTCGTTCAACGTTGGAAGGGCAGTCGCCGGTGCGCTTCCAGAATCATAAACCCAGTTCCCCACATCGTAATAATTCGAGGAAACCGCTCCCGTCCAGCGATACCGTTCGGCTCTTGTGGCAGGGCAGATTGTCAGAAGAACCAACCCGCACATCCCAATCCATGTTTTATTCCAAATTTTCATCTTGAACCTCATCTTTTTTCAAAAAAAATGTAATATTCTGTTTCTGTCAATCCCAACTCCCCACCACTTTTCCATCGGCTCGAAATCCCAGATTTTCATGCGTTTCGGGATCGATGCTGTAGCTGATTCTCTGCACGGAGCCGTCGCACATCGCCATTCCAAACGACCCGGCGTGGCAACTGCCGAATCGAGGGGAAATGTCCGCATTTTCGCGATCCAGAAAAGGAAGATATTCCTGCGTGACGAGGCAAAGCTGATCGTGATCCGCCCCGGCATACGCAACGCCATTGTCACTCAACGCTTCGCCTGTTTCGTAGGTGTTGGCCGACTGGTACTTCTCGCCGATGAGGTAGGTATTCGTCGTGCCGTCGCGAATTTCGCCGATCGTTACCTGAGAAATGGCAAAAATGACCCCCTTGGAAGAACGTGCCGTTTTCGCCGCGTCCTTCAACCACGTCTGAGCCGTTTTCCAGTCGCCGGGGCTGAAGTGTTCCATGGAATTGCCCGAATTGCCACCGTAATCGGTCTTGGCGGAAGGGTCGCTTTTCTCCGCGTTTCGGAAAGAGACCAGAGGTGACGGCAGGGCCTTGCAACTCCTCCGCGAAGGACAATAAAGAAATGACAACGGAACTTCGTCACGCTCTTTCGCACCCTGTTTTTGGATGTCCGACGGGTCGCCAGGGTCGCCGTCCGAACCCAACTGAAAAAGTGCCTGCTGTTCCAGATACGGCAAGAGCGAATAAATCCAACTCCCCATTTGCCCTTTGCCAAATCCTGCATCGGCATCCCCCACCCAATTGCACGACCAGCCCCCCGACGGGTACGATTGGTGGGCACTCTCCAGATTCAATGCCGCCAGACCCAATTGCCGCAGGTGGTTGTTACACTGCATTTGCCGTGCCGCTTCCCGTGCCTGCTGCACTGCCGGAAGAAGCAGCCCCACCAACATCCCAATAATCGCAATGACGACTAGGAGTTCTACCAGGGTGAAACCTCGTCGAAGTTCATTCGGAAAATTCCCTAGATTTACCCCCCCCCCCAGCTTACCGTTCGGCGTGCCAAAAACATCTTCATCACCCTCTCTTCTTTCTTAAAAAACAGTTTTTCCGACCCAAGGCAAGTGTTCCAAAATTCGTAAGACAATTATAGAATAACATCCTCCCCATGAAAAATCAACTGTCTCGTTGCGTCATTTTCCTGATTGAAAACGTCACCCGGTGTGACCGGGAGCGAACTGTATCGTAACGCTGGTTTTTCTTTTACCGCCACTTATGAATGATTCTTTTATCAGTGTCGTTTTTAGACAGGAAAATGACGCAATTGGACAGTTGATTTTTCCAGGGAAAGGGGTTATTCTGAAAGGAAAAGGGTGGCGAAGATGTGGTTTTGAGGAGAAAAAAGCAATGCCATTACGCTGGTTTATATGTTTTTTGCTGTTTTTGGCGACGGCTTTGTGTTTTCTGGATCGGCAGGTGCTGTCGGTGTTGTCGCCGGAAATCTGTCAGGAATTCGGGATGTCGGAGTCGGATTATGCCTATGTCACGAACGGTTTTCTCATTTCGTACGCGGTGATGTTTCTCGGCGGCGGGCTGCTGATCGACTTTCTGGGAACGCGGTGGGGACTGGGGCTGTCGGTGGCGGTCTGGACGTTTGCCAGTGGGATCCACGCGGTGATTTGCACACCGTTTCAGATGGCTGCGGCACGATTCCTGCTGGGAGCGGGGGAAGGAGGCTGTTTTCCCGGTGCGGCCAAGGCTGCGGCGGAGTGGTTTCCCGCGAAAGAGCGGGCACTGGCGATCGGGATTGCGATCGGCGGAGCGAGTTTGGGCGGGATTGTGGCACCCCCGTTGACGTTGTGGCTGGACGGACTTTTCGGCTGGCGTGGGGCGTTTGCGGTGACAGGACTTTTAGGGGCGATTTGGTGCGTTTTGTGGTTCATTTTCTTCCACACACCGCGAAAAAGTCCCTGGATTGCGGCCAAAGAGCGGGAATTGCTGCTCGCTTCGGAGGAATCCGCCACGGCTTCGACTGCCGAGACGACGGAAAAAAGAGCGTTTTGGCGGCCCGTTTTCGGGTTGTCGCTGGCCCGTTTTCTGTTCGATCCGGTTTTTTACTTTTACATGTTCTGGATACCCAAATACCTGGCTCAGGAATGTGGCGCGACGGCGGCGGTGATTGCGTGGACGGGCGTGCCATTCATGGCGATGGGGGTGACGAACATTGTGGGTGGGTTCGTCTCCGACTTTCTCGTCCGTCGGGGAATGCCCGTTCTGGCGGCTCGGCGACGGGTCATGCTGGGAGCGGCTCTGGTGACGCTGGCTTCGTCGCTCGTTCCTCTTTTCCACGGCAACGCACCGATGGCGATTTTGCTGATGTCCACGCTCATGTTGGGGCATGGTTTCTGGATTACCAATTACGTTGCGTTGGTGAGTGATACATTTGCTCGGAATCGGGTGGCGACGGTCATGGGGATTACCGGTTTGGTCGGAACATTGGGGGGATTATGCGGCAACACGGCGATTGGGTGGGTGGCGGATCATTTTTCGTTCACGCCGATTTGGGTTGTTTCCGGGTTACTTTATCCGGCGGCGTTTGTGGCTATTTTTGCGATGATACGCCAAAACAAAACACCAAAAAAAGAGAAATAAAACCGCGTAGCGGCAAATATTAGCGGCGCAGCCGCGGACAAAAGTCTTTGGAAGGAGAGGTCTGGAGAGGATAACACTTTCTTCCAGAAAGGTTTCCTCTCCACGGCGCTTCTGTCTTGACGGGAAAGCCGCTCTCGCCTTTGGCGCAAGCGGCGATGCGCCTGGCCGACAGACTTCCATTCCAACCTGATAGGTTAAAGCCAGGTGTAGCGCGGCTTGCGGCAAGCCGATAGCCGCTTTCCCGTAAAGATTTTAACCGTCGTGGGGGGGAAACCTTTCTATAGAAAGAGTTCTCCCCCCCAGACCCCTCCTTCCAAAGATTTTTGTCCGCCGCTTCGCGGCTATTATATATAGATTTTTTCATCGTGCAGATTACAGAAAGGACTTTTAGATGCAAGTTCCCCGTAGAAAACCACTTCAAGCCAAAATCGGCATTTTCGGCGTCGGCCATGAAACGTACTGGCAACAGTTTCCCGGTTTGCGGGAGGAGTTGATGGGAAAATTGGACGTTTTCGTTCGACGTGTTCAAAACGAGGGAGTGGAAACGGTCTCGTTCGGGATGGTGGATAACGCACTGCGTGCGGCGGAGTGCGTGACGAAAATCCAACGGGAAAATCTCGATTTGCTTTTTTGCGACATGGTGACGTATGCCACTTCCGCGTCGATCGGCCGGATTTTTTCGCAGGTCGATGTTCCGATCGTGCTGGTGGCATTGCAGCCGAAAAAAGCGATGGATTATGCCAACGCTTCGACGTACATGCAGTTGTGCAACGACGATTTCTGTGCCGTTCCTGAGTTTATGGGGGTGGCACGGCGGATGGGGAAGCGGGTGGAGGATGTGATTCTCGGTACGCTGTACGACGATCCGGTGGCGGACGCGGAGATTTCGCGATGGTGTTCGATTGCCAAGGTACTCCACGATCTGCGGACGGCTCGAATCGGCCATTTAGGGCATGTTCTGGAAGCGATGTTGGACATGCACACCGACCCGACAGCCCTTTCGCGAACATTTGGCATTCATGTGGTGCAGTGCGAGGCGGAGGAGATTGAAAAGCATTATCGGGAGGAGTGGACGGATGAAATTACGGCCAAAAAGCGGGAAATTCTGGCTTTTTTCGACACGCCGGATGCGGTGAGCGACCCGGTGACGACGAAATTGACGGAGACCGATTTGCACATTGCGGCCAAGGCGGCGGTGGCGTTGGAGCGGTTCATTCAGGAAAAACAACTGGATGGGCTGGCCTATTATTATGAGGGGGCACCGGAAACGTCGTTGCGGGAAGTGATGACGAATCTGATTGTGGGAAATTCGCTCCTCACGGCGGCAGGATTTCCGATGTGTGGGGAATTCGACATCAAAACGTGCGTCGCCATGCTGATTTTCGATCGGCTCGGTATTGGTGGGAGTTTTGCGGAATTTCATCCGTTGGACTTCGAGCGAAACACGATTCTGGTGGGTCACGACGGGCCGCACCATCTGAACATTGCGGATGGCAAGCCGGTGCTTCGGAGTCTGCGAAAATACCACGGCAAGCCGGGAAAAGGGGCGAGCGTGGAGTTCAAAATCAAGGTGGGACCGATTACGATGTTGAGTCTTGGGGTGAAGGAGGACGGGCAGTTTCGGTTTGTGCTGGCGGAGGGTGAATCGCGGGAAGGGCCTATTCCGCCGACGGGAAATACCAATACGCACGGTTATTTCGGGGAGGATTTACGGGGATTTTTGAAACGGTGGGTTTTGGCGGCACCGACGCATCATTTTGCGTTGGGGGTTGGGCATCATGCGGAGACGATCGAGAAAATTGCGGCAGTTTTAGGTGTTGAATGTATAAATGTTAATAAAACCGCGCAGCGCCGCAAAAATATTTAGCCGCGTAGCGGCGGACAAAAGTCTTTGGAAAGAGAGGTCTGGAGAGGATAACTCTTTCTTCCAGAAAGGTTTCCTCTCCACGGCGCTTCCGTCTTGACGGGAAAGCCGCTCTCGCCTTTGGCGCAAGCGGCGCTGCGCCTAGGGCTTTTGGCCAGTCGCAGCG
>JAUNBF010000060.1 GCA_030527185.1 Planctomycetia bacterium
AAGGTAGGGGCTTTCCTTTCGTTTTCTGGAAATTCAAAGTGGAAGGAGTATAAAAAACATACTCTCCTTTTTATTCTTATTATCTCGGCGGTAATCCCAATTTCAAGTATCCGACAAGGAAAAGGTAGGAATGGAAATATCTGCGTTTTCTGCGTAATCTGCGGACAATTCTTAACGTTGGAAGTGGTAAAATTTCTGGATTTATCCAAAAAACTTTCCTAAAATTCCTTCTTCAAAATTCGTTTTCCTGCACTTCCTTTTTTTGTCCGCAGATTACGCAGATTACGCAGATGATTTTATTTCCATCCCCATCCTCTGCGGAAACTCTCCTACGCTGCCTACGGCCAGGAATGTCATAAAAATAGTTCGAGACAAAAGCCCCTTTTTATCGAAATTCTCACCCAATCTCCATATTCAGAATCTTCGTTAAACTCCCCTTATTTTACCCAATCGAAACAACCGTCACGGTTCGCCAGAAGATTCCGAAAAAACGTTATAACCGTCACATTTTACCTTGGGGAAATTTGGCAGGAATCCGAAATTGGAAATAGAAACGTTTTATAAAAATTTTATCCTCTGTTTCCGAAGGGGCTTCCCCAAAGAAACATGGAAGAAGCTGCGGGAGTTGTTCTGCCAGTGGATTCCCTGGGTAAAATTTCCAAAGTAGGAAAACATTTTTATTTGGATGGTTCCGTCATGAAAAGAATCCTTTCCATTTTCAGTTTCCAGCGTTCCGGGGGGTTGGCAGTCCTTTTTCTGTCAGCAACATTCCCTGGTTTGGCTCAGGAACCTGCGCAAGAATACATGAAGATTCCAGAGCCTGCTGTTATTCTGGAGTCCAATTCCGTTTTTATGGCCTCCCCTCCCCCTGTGACGGAAACCACACGCTCCGCGTTTCATGTGTCCGATCCGTTGCAGGCAGATACAGGCAAGGCGATGCGCAAAAAAGCGGCTCAGGAAATTCCCTGGCAGGAACTCTCCCCACAGGTGCGGGAAAAAGTCCGTTCTGTCCTCTCCAACCAGAGTATGTACCGCCGATTGCCGATTCAGACGGTTCCGTGCGAAGAGGATCTGTTTGAATTTATCACACGCCATCCCGATGTGGTGGTCAATCTCTGGCAGGTGATGGAAATCAGCAAAATTCAACTAAAAGAAATCGGTACGGATAAATTTTACATGGAAGACCAGGCGGGAACGCGGGGAATTATGGAATGTATCTATCGTGGAAACCGATACATGCTCATCCATGTGCTAGGAACGTATGAGGGAGTCCCCTTTCCGCGAAAAGTGACCGGCAGTGGCGTGCTGATTCTGCAATATTTGCCTGTCGTCAATACGGCTGGACAGAAGCAGTTGGCTATTCGGCTGGATGCTTTCATGCAGATTGACAACAACGGTGTCGATTTTCTGGCACGGACCTTTCAGCCCATGGTTGGCAAAGTGGCCGACAACAATTTTTGCCAGACCGTCGGATTTATGGGTGTCCTTTCTCGCACAGTCTGCTACAATGGCCGTGGAATGAAGGAGTTTTCCCAACGCCTCGATAAAGTCCGTCCCGAAGTACGGGAAGCGTTCGGCAATCTCTCCCTCGCCATTTACCTCCGAACCGAACAACAATGGCAGTCCCACGGCCCCCTCCCCGTCCCCGTCGAGACCGCAAAAATTGATTAATGATTAATGGGGCGGTTTGGGATATTGTAGTGTGAAAAATGGATTGGATAAAATATAAAATCCACTGTCAATAGAGGAGAACTTTGATGAAAACGTATGAAATCCTGGTGAATGACGATGCGTTGACTTTCTCTGCCGCACATTTTATCACCTTTGCCAATGGGGAGTGCGAGGCGTTGCACGGGCACGACTTTCGCGTGGGGGTTCGCGTGAAAGGAGAAGTTTTGCCCGACGGGGGATATGTCCTCGATTTTATGCAGCTTCATCGAGCTATTCGGGAAATTCTCCGAAAATTGGATCACAAAATCCTCCTCCCATCAGAAAATCCTCACTGGATTCTTGCCGTGCGGGAAAAGGTCCCGGAAGAGATGGCCTCCATGCAGAATTGGATTGCCAAAGTGGGGAATTGGCTGACGCAAGTCAACGAATATGACCATCTTCCCGAAAACGATTCCAAAGAGGAAATTCTCGAACGGGAGCGGGAACTGGAACATCATCTGGCACGGGAACTAGGACTCCCCCCCGACCCTCAGGAACAACGTCCCCTCCATTCCACCGATATTCTCGAAACCTTGCAGGCCGAAGTGGAGATTCGCTATCTCCATCGGCGTTGGATTTTTCCCGAAGAAGATTGCGAAATCCTTCCCATAGAAAATACCACTGCCGAACGGCTGGCGGAATACATCGCTCTGGAGTTGTGTCGAAAACCGCTTCTGACTTCCCCCACCCTTCAGGAAATCGAAGTTCGCGTCGAAGAATCAACCGCCATGACCGGCATTTTCACCACCTCCCTCCCCATTAATCATTAATCATTATTTCATTGTTTCATTGTTTTCATGTCCATGACGTAACGGAATTTGACTTTTCCGGCAAGGATATTTTGATAGGCTTGTTCCAGGGACTCCGGCGTGGCGGGAATCATCTCCACCTCCGGGTAAATCCCATTGGCTATGGAAAAATCGAGCATTTCCTGCGTTTCCTGAATCCCGCCAATCAGGGAACCATAAATTTTTCGGTTGGCTTGTGTGACGAGAGAAACGATGTTGATTTCCGTGTGTGACGGCAGACCGACAATGGCCATTTCTCCTCCCCGCTTCAACATCCGAACGTACATCATCGGATCGTAATTGGCCGAAACGGTGCTTAAAAGGAAGTCGAACGAGTCGTCCAATTCTGCGAGATTCTTTTCTTCCAGGACGTTGACATACCGTTTGGCTCCCAGACGCAGCGCATCCGCACGTTTTTCTTCCGTGATGTCGAACACAATGACTTCCGCACCGAGTTTGGCCGCATACTGCACCGCCATGTGTCCCACGCCGCCAAAACCTGCCACTCCCACACGGTCGCCTTTTTGAACCTGGCTGAAACGAATCGGCGAATACGTCGTGATTCCAGCACATAAAAGCGGCGCGACCCGTTTCAAATCCGCGTTTTTCGGAATTTTCAGCGCAAACGCTTCCGAAACGACCAGATTCGTGGCATAGCCCCCTTGCGTGATTTCGTGGTGGTGGTAAACATCGACCGAATTGTAGGTGTAAATCGTCCCTTTTCGGCAAAACTGTTCCTGGTGGTCGCGGCACGAAGAACATTCCCGGCAAGCATTGACCATGCACCCGACCCCGACGTAATCCCCCATCTGAAATTTCGTCACCTCTTTTCCAATCTCGATGACCTGCCCGACAATTTCATGACCGGGAACCATCGGGTAATGCGACTTTCCAAAATCCTCCCGCACCGCGTGAATATCGGTATGGCACAGCCCCACATACAAAATTTCCAGCAGAATATCCTTCTCTCCCACCGCGTGACGGGTAAATTCATAAGGCTGGAAAGCGTCTCCTTTTGACAAGACCGCCAAACCTTTCGCGGGAATCCGATTTTCGTCCTGCGCTTCCACACAGACGCACCACATCGCGCAAAAACATCCCAGAATCCATCTTGTTCCCATCTTCCTTTGCATGGTTTTGTCCTTTCTGAATTTTTGAGACCCTTTTCCTTCCGCCATTATAAAGCGCTTTTCCAGAAAAGAAAGGGCTGTAGAAAAAAATTGCCAGAAAAATTTCCAAAATTATATCCGAAGAAAATTCTCCAGTAATCGAGCGCCGCTTTCCTGACTTTTTTCAGGATGAAACTGCGTCGCCACAATATTATCCCGAGTAATGGCGGAACAGAACATCTCTCCGTACTCCGTCCGACACGCCACAAGCGAAACATCTTTCGGAACCACATAGTAGGAATGAACAAAATAGAAAAACGTTCCCGATTCCACCCCCTGCCAGAAAGGATGGTTTGGTTGTTCCAGCGTCACCTGATTCCAGCCCATGTGCGGGATGGAGTATTTTTCATCTCCTCGTCTGGAGGGCATGGCAGAAAAATCGAATCGAACCACTTCCCCTGAAAACCAGCCTAAACCTTCAAACACGCCATTTTCGTAACTCCGCTCAAAAAGCATCTGCATCCCCAGACAAATCCCCAAAAATGGTGTTCCCTGACGCACTTTTTCCGTCAATACCTCGTCCAGTGCGGATTTTTGGAGAGCCGCAATGGCCTCTTCAAACGCTCCCACGCCTGGAAGCACAATACGATCCGCTTTCCGCACTTCCTCCGGTTGCGTTGCCAGAAAACATGTTTCTCCCTGACGTTCCAAGGCTTTCTGAACGCTTCTCAGATTCCCCATTCCATAATCAACAATCCCGATCATCTCCCCTCCTCCGTTTCCCCGCCAAGTTCTTCCGAAGTGGACTCCAATCCCTGCTTTTCCAACTCTTTTTCAATGTCCACCGGGATAGAGTACGCTTCGCTGAACCAGCCATTCAAGTCGGCCATCTTGCAATGCAACGAACAGAACGGCATCGCCTCCGTTTTTTCAGTATCGAAAGGGTGATGACAATAAGGACACTTCCGAATAGCCATTTTACTCGTTTCGCCCAAACACCAGTGCCGTTGCCTGACCATAAAAATTGTAACTCAAAACGACGGCAACTCGTTTTCCCTCAGGAATGGGAAGGGGAGACTTGGTGACAACAGAAATCGGACAGTCGGCAGCCACTTCCTCACAATGATTGGCGGGCGGAATCACGCCCCGTTGCAGTGCCAAAATCGACGCCACAATCTCCATCGCCGACGAACCTGCCATGGCATACCCCGTTGCTCCTTTGATCGCGGTGACAGGCACGTCTCCCAACGTATCCCGAATCGCCCTGGCTTCCTCGCAATCTCCCTGAACCGTACCATTTCCACTGGCCATGACAAAAGCTACGTCGCTGGCTGTAATTCCGGCTCGCTGCATTGCCAGTTGAATCGCGTGGCGAATGCTGTTTCCGGTAAATTTCTTACGGTCGATCTGGACATCTTCTGTTTGGGGAGCAAAGTCGGTCGCGGAATTCCAAACCGCTTCAGCTGTTTCCGCATAGCCCAAAACGGTAGCGTATATGGGAACGCCCCGTTTTTCCGCCGAGGTTTTCGTCTCCAAAACACACGCTCCCGCACCTTCTCCGAAAACAACGCCGTCCCGATGACTGTCAAACGGACGATACGCTTTTTCCGGCTCGGAAAATTGATGCGAAAGTTGATACAAATCGTAACGTGTCCAGGAGGAGGGGGTCGTACAGGAAGCGCAACCTCCGGCAAACATCAGATCGGTATAGCCTCGTTGCAGTACCCGTACCGCTTCGATCAGTGCGCTGGCACCTCCCGTTTCGCCGCTTACCAGCGTATTGCTGGGGCCTCGTAAATCCATGGCAATACCGATGTGGCAGGCCGTCATGTTCGGCAAGTATTTCAACATCCACAACGGATACATCTGATTCATCGCGTTTCCAAACAACGAGGGGTCATACCCGCCTGTTTCCGTAATCGCGCCACCATAGAGAGGTGCCAACTCACTCACATCCACCGTAATCATCATCGCCCCGAAAACAATTCCCTGGCGTTCAGGAACCAGAGGTTTCTCCTCCAGCAAACTCTGTTCCCGCGCATAATCGGCGGCCACAAATCCCAGTTGAATATCTCGTGCCATCACTTTGATATTTTTCCGTGGCTTAATACGGCGAGTCTCCAATTCCTTCACTTCCGCCGACATGGGATAGGGAAGACGGGCTATTTGCCGGACATCCTCCAGCGTATAATGAGAAGAAATGGAGATTCCCGAACGTCCTTGCAAAAGACTGTCCCAAAAGGTCTCTAAACTCGACCCGACCGGAGAAACAATACCCATTCCCGTAATGACAATTTCTGTTATTTTGTCCATTCGACTATCCGTTGTGTGCAATAACGATTTTCGTCTGTTCGCCCAAATTTACAATCGATACCGATTTAACTTTGATTTTATTCGTCCAATTCCCGGTGACTTTATTAGAAAAGGACTCCCCAATGACAATTTATTCCAGGAAAAATTCTGTTCAAGCCCTGTCGGGAAACCGTGGGACGCGGATCCCCGGCAAACAACACCGAAAACTTGAAAAGGAATGATAATATAAGCCATTTTCTCGATTTTGACAACACCAGTTTCCCAAAATATTCGTTCCTGGAAGAATCCTGGTGAACCACTTTTCACGCGGGTTTTCCGGGAACAAACTCATCCAGATCATAAATCCGATACGTCTTCTCTCGAACCGTTCCCCCTTTTTCCAGGCTACCACGGGAGTAGGAATTCGACTCCAGCACCCACGAAAACTCGGCCTTCCGAATTCCCCATGCCTCGGCCACCGGAACCAGTGCGTTGAGCATCAAAAGCGGAATTCCCATCAATTGATACTCCGGCAAAACATTCGCACTGATAGAACGAATTTCCTTCATCCGATTTTTGAACATCAAAAGCTTCAGAAATCCGAAAGGAAAAAGTTTCCCCTGGATCGCCTTGATTCGCGGATTGTAATCCGGCAGGCAGACCAGGCACCCCACAATTTTACCGTCAATCTCGGCCACGATTGCCAATTCCGGCACCAATAAAGCCTTCAAACCTTTGGCCTGTTGCTCCACTTCCTCCGGTGCCATCGGGACATGCCCCCATGTATTGGAAATCGAACGATTATAAATATCCTGAAAAGCTCGAACTTCGCTGTCAAAATTTTTCCGATTCATCGTCCGAATGGTGACGCCAAAACGTTCCCGAATCTGGGCCGCAAAACCGGAAAAGCGTTCCAAAACCTTGGGAAGCATTTCGATATAGCCCGCAAAAGCATACAAATCCTGCGACTTCTGAAATCCGTACTCCGTAATCAGACGTTCATAATAGGGCGGGTTATAAGTCATCATAAACATCGGCGGGAATTGAAAACCATCCACCAGCAAACCCACCTCATGATTCATGGATGGGTTCATCGGCCCACGGATATTCTCCAGTCCCTGGGATTTCAGCCAGTTCCGTGCCGCGTCAAAAAGTGCGTTGGCAGCTTCCTGATCGTCGAAGCATTCAAAAAAACCGAAAAAACCACGATTATCATGATACAGGTCCAGATGTCCCTGATTGACAATCGCCGCAATGCGTCCGACCACCTGTTTCCCACGGCGTGCCAGAAAAGTCTGGATTTTATTATGGATATAGTAGGCATCCTTCTTGAATCCCAACAATCCCAGATGAGTAATCAAAAGTGGTGGAATCCAATTCGGGTCATCCCGATAAATCGTCCAGGGCAACTGTAAAAAATCTCGACGATCCCGGGAACTTTGAACGGCGGTTACGGTTAAGGAATCACTCATTGCAAATGGATGGCCTCCCTTAGACCACACTTAAAATAGGGTCTTTTTTATAATATTAATTTAATTATAACAATTCACCGAAAAAAAGAAAGGATACCCACAAAAAACTCTCCCTGAATTTTCAGGCCGATGGGTAATAACGTTCCAGCACAGTCTTCCAATCCATGGGATTCTTCATAGCCAAAAAAGCATCGCGAACCTCTTCCGGGCGAGGATGGCGTTGGGCATACTTCACACAAAACTTTTTCATGATAAAAGTCACCCGTTTTTCGCCATACAACTCGGTAGCCAGCGAAAAATGTTCCTCTATCACGTTTCGCTGCTCGTACAAATCCGGCGGCGGAGGAACCGGGCGTCCTTCGTCCATCGCACGTAAGTCTCTGAAAATCCACGGATTACCGATCGCTCCACGGGCAATCGTGATACCGTTGACACCGGTGGTCGTCAGCATTTGCCGACAATCTTCTGCGGTAAACAGGTCGCCGCTTCCCAACAGCGTAATCTCCGGTGCCTCTTTCCGCAGTTGCCGTAAAAAATCCCAATCGCTGGGCCCCACATAACGTTGCAAAACAGTACGGGGATGGATGGTGAAAACGTCGATTCCCAATTCCCGCGCACCGTGGAGAATTTCCCGGAAATTTTCCAGACTTTTGGGCGAATCGTCCAACCCACGCCGCATTTTCAGCGTGACCGGCATGTCTTGGGGAACCGCTTCCCGAACGGCACGGACAATGGCCAGTGCTACGGTGGGTTGGGTGAGGTGAAAACCACCCCGATGACGTCCCAGAATTTTCTTCACCGGGCAGCCAAAGTTGATGTCGACCCAATCGAACCCCCATTCCACCACTTTTCGAGCTGCCAACGCAAATTCTTCCGGCTGGCACCCCATCAACTGGGCACCGACGGGATGGTCGTTCTCTTCCACACGCAAAAATCGTTTTGCCTTTTTCCCTTTGCCATGCGTCACGGAGATAATAAACTGATCTAGCATCACTTCGCTGATCGTGGCAGATGCCCCCAATTGCCGCACAATCCGTCGCTGTGCCCAGTCGCTGTAACCACTCAAGGCTGCCTGAATGGCGGGAAAACCGATTGGTAGAGAGCCAATTGCCAGTGGGGAAAACTTCATACCAAAAACCTTTCGTACCTCATTTCAAGAACCACCGGAGGGTTTCAGGGCGGCCATCTGTTTCAAAAGCTCCACCGATTCCTGCTGCAATTGTATCTCTTCCTGCCGAAGTTGCTGAATTTGACGGCGCAGGGTCTGCTCTTTCCGAATCGCCTCGGTGTCTCCTTCCGAAGCCTCTTTTTCCAGTGCCTGCAATGCCATTTCACACTTTTGAAGTTGCACCACCAGACGCATCTGTTTCTTTTTCACTTCCAGAAGCGTTTCGCCCAGTCCAATTTTGGCGTTCAAATAAACGACCATCTCTTTTTTCCCCGATTTTTCCGCACGATTCCGCAAATCTTTCATGGCGGAGAGCGTTTTTTCCAACGACTGGATGGCTTGCGCAAAAAGTGGGTCTTCCTGAGCAACCAGGGAATGTTCTGCCCCGCTCGCTCCCAGGAAAAGCAGAATCACGATATATCGAATCCACTTCATCGACAACATTCCTCACCCTTTCCAGACGTTTTCTTCCAAACTTTTCAGCGTTTTCGGAATCGCTCCCTGTTGGCTGCGAACCAGATTCTGCCCGCGTGTTCCCAAAGCCTTCCGGTATTCCGGCTCTTCCAGGCATTTTTCCACCCATGCTTCCAACTCCGCCTCATCCTGTACCACCACCGCCGCGTCTTCCTGCAATAACGTCTGAACAATGTCCCGAAAATTCCAGGTGTTGGGACCAAAACAGGTCGCCACGCCAAACGCTGCCGGTTCCAGCATGTTTTGTCCGCCCCGTTTTCCCATACTCCCGCCGACAAACCCGATGTGAGCCGTTCCCCACCACGAGGAAAGTTCCCCCACCGTATCGACCAGCAAAATCCGCGACTCCCCTTCCTTTCCAAGCGTACTGCGACGATCCCAACGATGTCCCGATTTTTCCAGCATCTCGGCCACTTCCTCGAAACGTTCGGGATGACGCGGCACGAGAATCAGCCGTAATTCTGGAAACCGTTCGGCCCGTTTTTCCCAAACCTGGAGTGCGTAACGTTCTTCGGGAAACTGGGTACTGCCAGCCAGAAAAACGACGTCGGATTCCTGGATTCCCCAAAGTTGCCGCAAAAATTCCACGGAAGGCGCGTGACGATTCTGTTGGGCACCATCGTATTTGAGAGAACCGGTGAGAATGATTTTTTCCGGTTCCACCCCCAATTCCCGAAAATGTTCCCCGCTCGCCTTGTCCTGAACCAGAACCACGGTCAGAGCTTCCAGAATCCGCTTCATGAGAACGCGAATTTTACGATAATTCCGAAAACTCCTTTCCCCCAGCCGACCATTGACGACCGCCACGGGAACGCGACGTTTTTTCGCCTCCAGCAACAGATTCGGCCAAAGCTCCAACTCCACCAGAACCAACAAGTCCGGCCGCAACCGTTCCATCGCCTCACGAACACTCCACGTAAAATCCAACGGAGCATAAAAAACCGTTTTTCCGGCAAATTTTTTTCTCGCCAGATCGTAACCGGTTTTGGAAGTTGTCGAAATAAGCCATTCCCGTTCTGGAAAACGTTCTTCCCACGCTTTCAGAAGGATTCCCGCCAGATTCACCTCCCCCACACTCACCGCGTGAATCCAAATCCGCTTCGACGACTTTTTTTCCAATCGGGGGACTTTTCCCAAAAATTTTTCGCCATATCCTTCCCGATATTTCCCCTTCCGAATCGCCTCCCAGACGAGCCAGGGAAAGAGACACCCGATACCGAGAAGGTAAATTCCATTGAAAACATATCTCAGCACATTTCACCTCCTGGTTATTGCCTGGAAAATTTTACGGTTCCCCGATTCCGTTGTTCTTGGGAAGGAGGGCTGGAAAAGGTGCCATGATACCTGTTCCAATGGTGGAGCATAAAAATTCCCCCCCAGAAAATCCCTGGCATTTCTTTCTTCGTTACTATAACAAAATTTGTTAAATACACAAGGTGGACAAAAAAATATCCAACGATGATGGAAAACAAGATGAGCGGAAAATGGATTTCTTCTGCCAGGGGAAGGAGGAGAGATGAAAACCAACGGCAGGGCATCGGGAAGAATCGTCTTTTCGACTTCCCGACACACTACCAATGGAGTTTAGAACCTGTTTCCGCGTCAGATTTCCCACCCCTTCCGAACATCCCGACAAAGCAGGTTGTTGGCGTGGGCGTCGTTGGTAATTTTTCGTGTTTGGGGATCGTATTCCAATTTCTTCCCCTGGCACATCAGCGAAACGGAACCAAGATTGAACGTTTCGTTGACCTCTTTGCAATTCTCAAACGCGCCGGGACTTTTGCCTTTGCCGCGACATCCGTCCAGCCAGACTTGCAGCCAGTTCCCCGTATCAGGCGTGGGAACCGATTCGACGTTGGCAAATTCTGCCGCCCGTGGCCCGACGATTTTGGGGTCTTGTCGCAAAAAACCGGACACAATCGCGCCGCGGTCGCCCAGGAACATCATCCCTTCAATCGGCAAATCCTCCTGTTCGTAACCCTCCGGCGCAGGGGGTTTCATCCCACCGTCGTGCCACTGGAGAAGAATCTTCCCGGAACCATCCTTATACGGCACTTCAAAACGATACGCGGCCGCCATCGGGTACGAATAATCGTTGCGGATGGTGCGGGGAACGTTGTTGTGAAGACCGACGACTCGCGAAAATCGCGTGCTGGCAGAGACTGCCGAGTCGAGTTTCAACGCCTCGAAAACCGGCCAGAGACTGTAATAGCCCATATCCGCAATGGCACCAGCACCGAATTCGTACCAACCCCGGAAGGTGCAGTGTGTGTAGGAGGGATGGTAATCCCGCATCTGCGCCGGCCCCAGCCAAAGGTCCCAGTTTAAACCATCTGGAATCGGCGGCTTGTCGCTGGGAATGACCGGATACTGCGGCCAGACGGGACGGTTGCTCCAGTTGTGAATTTCCCGAAGCGTCCCAATCGCGCCCGCGTCTATCCACGCCTTGATCCGGTTCATGTCGCCAGCCCCAAAGCTGCCGTAAGCCATCATGTACGTCGAAAGCGGTGAGGCCTTGGCTTCATCCACCAGTTGCATCGCCTCTTTCATTTTGTTTCCGAGCGGTTTGTGCATGATGACATGTTTCCCGCGACGGAGACAATCAATTGCCTGGTATGCGTGGTGATGATCCGGCGACATGATTTTGACCGCGTCCACATCCGGTAACTTGTCGAGCAGAACACGGTAATCTTCCTCTGCCGCAACCGTTCCCTGATAACCTGGTCGAGTTCGGTGATAGTACCGCTCCACCACCTCTTTCATAATCTCACGCCCACCGGGAATCCCTTTCCTGTCCGCTTTCCAGTGGGGGTCGCCGACAAGATTCCGCAGATGGTGAAAGAGGCCGTTTTCGCTCCAGTGAACGTAGTCGTAACTTTCCCGATTGGGATCCGCAACGCCGACAATTTCAATCTCTGGACATTGCAGTAAAGCTCCCAGTTCCTGCAAACCCTGAGTACCACAGCCGATATGCACCATCCGAATTTTTTCCCCGGACGCTGCCGCAGAACGGGATTCTGCCCAAACATGCGGAACGGCACTCATCGCACCGATCGCTCCCACGCCCGCCAGAAACTTCCGGCGATCCAGGGTGGGGGAAGTCGATTTTAAGTCTTTTTTCATCTTATTCACCTTTGATTTTAACACCATTCCCCAAAATTTGGAGCATAGCACGCTATCAACTATCAACTATCAATTATCAATTAAAAAACTATTTTCCCATTTTTTTCAGGGCTTTCAGGCAAAGTTCAATCCGTCCCAAGTCATTCGGGTCGCCACCATCTTCCACCACATACCAGTCCGTACCGCCGATCGTTTCGCAAATGTTGAAAATTCGCGGCCAGTCGATATTGCCATTTCCGATGATTTCGCCGCCACTGTCTTTGACATGAACCGATTTCGAACGTCCGACAAACTTTTCCATCATCTTGTACGGGTCTCCGCCGCCTGCCTGATAGTTGCCGATGTCCATCTGCATGAGGACTTCCGGTACCGTCGCGTCGAACAATCGTTCCCACGCGGGAATGCCGTCCACAAGTTTCGCGTCACCGCCGTGGGCATGATAACCGATCACCATATCGACCGCCTGGGCTTTTTCGGAAAGTCGGTTAAACTCCTCCGCCATGGCTTTGTTCCCATCAACCGTGTGCAGTTCCTTGTCGATACCGCCGGGCACAATCATGAAACGGGTGCCAAGTGTCTTGTGAATCTCGACGGTCTTTTCAAATTCGTTCCGAAAAGCTCCTATCGAAGTGTGGGTGCCAGCACACCGAAGGCCGCAATCATCCAGCATTTTGCGGATTTCTTTGGGGTCATTTCCATAATAACCCGCAAATTCAACGCCGTCATATCCCATTTTGGCAATCGCCCGGAGCGTCCCCGGCAAGTCTTTCCGAGCTGCCTCACGAACCGAGTAAAGCTGCACACCCAGTGAAACACGTTTCCGCGTTTCCGCCCAGGCCAACGTTTTCAGCGAAGTCATGCCCAGGCCTGTGAGGAAGGTGGTTTTCAAAAAGGATCGTCTGTCCATTTTTTTCTCCTTATGAAAGGGGTTAGGGGGGGATAGAAATTTCAAAATAAAACACAACTTGCCCATCCAATGTTAAAAAAATCCTGACGAAAAAACGCCAGGATTCTCTTTCGCTTACCTGATGATAACCTGAAATCACCAAGGCTTCCACACGCCAGGAACGGCAATCGGATATTCGCCGCTTTCCAGCAGTTTCACCGGAGCGTCACTGTTCATCGTCAACTGATCATGATTCTCGTAAATCATCAGAGCCGGGCCTTTTTCGACCGCTTCGTCCCACTTGACAACCTGGCCGCTGTAACTGGCATATCGACCCACCACGGCGGTCATGGAACTGTAAGCACCCAACCAACCTTCGTTGTAGGCTTTCCCTTCCTTAATCGCCGCAATCAGATCGGTATGTTCCTGCTGGTAAGGGCCACGTCCGCCGCCACGAGACGGAACACGACCGTTCCCCTTGGTGCCGTGAGCCGCTTCTGAAACGTTGTTCCAGGTGTTGGGCTGATGACGGCACTGGCTGTACATCTTGCGACCGTCGGCATACGTGAATTCACAGAAGTGATGGTCGAAAATTTCGCCGTAATTCGGACTTCCCTTACGGACTTCGCGTCCACCCATGGCGTTCACTTCCACCGGGTGAGCGTATTTGTCGGTCAGGTTGGCATTCGGATCGGTAACTGCCATCACCCAGTTGCCGACGTCGATATTGTGAACGTGCTGTTCGCAAATATTGTCGCCGCAAAGCCAGTTGAAATAGTACCAGTTCCGCATCTGGTATTCCATTTCCGTCCACTGCGGCTGCCGTCCGCGAACCCAGACACCGCCGCCATTCCAGTACACGCGGGTGTAGAGAATGTCGCCATATTTTCCATCGGCAATCTCCGCCAGACCATTGATATAGGACTGCTCGTGATGGCGCTGAAGCCCCACGCCAACTTTCAGACCTTTCTGATCCGCAAGTTTGTTCGCCTCAATCAGCATACGGAAACCGGGAGCATCGACGCAACACGGTTTTTCCATGAAAACGTGCTTGCCCGCTTCGACAGCGGCCTTGTAGTGAATCGGACGGAATCCAGGAGGGGCGGCCAGAATGACGTAATCGCAATCCACAGCCAGAGCTTTTCGGTAGGCATCAAATCCCCAGAAGCAGCATTCCTGCGGAACCTGGAACTGATTGGCGGCACCTTTGGCATTGTCTTCAAAGGCATCGGCAACAGCGACGATCTTCGTATTTTCATTCTGAAGGAAGTCGCTTGCGGCACCCTTTCCACGTCCGCCACATCCGATGACGACCGCGCGAAGGACTTCTCCACCCTGTGCGTGGGCACTGCGGGCAACGCCCAGATTCCCCATGGCAACAGCACCCGCGGCAAGTCCAGAGGCTTTCAGAAAATTGCGACGATTGGTTTGACTCATAGATTTCTCCTTAAAAAAATTTTAAACGATGAACTCCCTCTGAAAGAGAACTCTTTCATCAGGAGAAAGGCAGGCCCAGGAAAAAACTCATTCTTTTCCTGTTCACTAAGATAACCTTATTATGTTCCCATTTCCCTCCTTTTGTCAATGGGTGGGGAAGATGTTTTCCCGGAAAATCGGAATATTTTATTTGTTTTGAGTTTGTGGGCGAGAAAATGGCGAAAAAGAGGAGGTTGGTTAAGGAAAATCGAGCATTCTATTTCTTGAGAATGGAGAAATTCTTTAAAAATGAAATGACGAAAAGGATTGTCGGGGAAGCAGATTGACAAACGGCGTTATTTTACTCCAAATTTTTTCAGGAAATTTCAGTTCTTTCCGAAACTTCTTTCTCCCTGCCCTTGACAAAAGGTTCGTGGAGAAGGTACAATGGCAGAGATGTCAGTAAAAACCTGTTTGGCTGGAATTTTTTCAGCGAAGCGGGCGTGGGAAAATCTTGAGACCTGAAATGAAGGGGAATCGATGCTGAAATTACACAACGCATCCTGGCCGGGTGTGGTTGGCAAAGGACAACCGGGAACCGAGGCTTTTATTGATTTGGAAACGATGTTGCGGCTGACTGCCGACGCGGAAGTGGATGGGCAGAAATTCGACGGCATCGATTTGTTTCTTTCTTTGCCGCATGTCGATATTGACAGCAGCGACGAGGCACTGGAACGTCTGGCGGACAAAATTCGCGGCTATGGTCTGGAAGTTGGCTCCTGCGTGGCTCCGATTTGGGCAGGCGTGGGGGGAGGCAGCGCGATGGGCACCCCCGAAGAACGGCAGAAGTTCTGTACCCAGGTTCGCAAGGCGTGCCGGATTGGTGCCCAATTGCGGAAGCTGGGAATCCGTCCCCACGGTGTGATTCGCGTCGATTCGTCCTGCGGCGTGGAAGAGTGGAGCGACGATCCTGTGGGCAATACGAGTAAAATCATTGCCACGTTCACCGAAGCGTCGAAAATTGCCGCCGATTATGGCGAACGGCTCGCGGCGGAGGGGGAAATTTGCTGGGGCGGAATGCACTCCTGGCGTTGGATGTTGCGGGTCCTGGAAGGGGTCGGTTGGCCGGAAGTGTTTGGTTTTCAAGCGGATATGGCACACACAATGTTGTATTTGCTGGGATACAATGCTCCCGAAGACCGGATTTTGCCGGAAGATTACGACTGGCAGGATCGGAGTGTTCTGGAGGATGGTTTGCGGACGTTGACTTCCGCGTTGCGTCCCTGGATGATCGATTTCCATGTGGCTCAGAACGACGGTTCGGTCAAAGGTTCCGGCGATCATGACAAAACCGGACGGCATTGTCTGGTGGACGATCCGAACGGGAAATTGGACGTGGCACACGACGCGTTGTACTGGCTGTGCAACGAGCAGGGACATTTCACCGGTGCCGTGGAGCATCTTTGCTGGGATGGCTGCATGTTCCCGAACGAGTGCATGATGAATCCGGCGACGTGGAACCACATTTTGGCCAAAATGTTGGAAGTCCGCTCAGGCTGTCAATAAAATTATTAACCTTAACCATTTTTGTAGAAGGAAGGAACGATGAAAGAGATTCGCGTAGGACAAATTGGAACGGGATTCATGGGACGGACGCATTCCAATGCGTATTTGCAGGTTCCACGGTTTTTTCAGACAGGTTACAAGCCGGTTTTGAAGTGTGTCTGCTCGTTGGACAAGACGCTGGAAGAGTATGCCGCGAATTGGGGCTACGAATCGACCGAGACGGATTGGCGAAAAGTGGTGGAGCGGGACGACATCGATTTGATCGACATTGTGGTTCCGAACAACCTGCACCACGATATTGTTGTGGCGGCGGCGGAAGCGGGAAAAATGGTCATCTGCGAGAAACCCCTGGCGATGAACATGCAACAGGCCGAGGCGATGGTGGCGGCGGTGGAAAAAGCGGGCGTGGCGAACATGGTTTCGTTCAATTACCGTCGGGTTCCTGCCGTGACGCTGGCGAAACAGTTGATCGACGAGAACCGGATTGGCCGACCGTTCCATTACAATTCGGTCTACAATCAGGATTACACCATCTCCGCGAATGTTCCGCAAGGTGGGGCAGCATTGTGGCGGCTCGATTCCAAAGTGGCAGGCAGTGGCGTGACAGGCGATTTGCTGGCTCACGCAATTGATTTGGCCGAGTGGCTCAACGGTCCGATTGCCCGCGTGACGGCCAAAACAGAGATTTTCGTCAAGGAACGTCTGCATGTGGAGACGGGAAAAATGGAGCCGGTGACGATTGACGACGCGTGTGCCTTCATTGCCGTTTTCCAGAATGGCTCTTTCGGCACGTTCCACAGTACGCGATATGCCCGTGGCCGCAAGAATCATAACACGTTTGAACTCAACGGCGAGAACGGTGCGGTCTATTTCGACCTGGAAGTTCCGCACAGCCTGCAATTTTTCCGTTATCGCGACCCCGAAACAGGCGAAAAGACACCGGATCATATTGTCGGCTGGCAGTCGATTCATGTCACCAATTCCGAACATCCGTACATGGGGCATTACTGGGTTCCAGGAACGACAATCGGTTACGAACATACGTTCATCAACAGTTTTGCCGATTTCCTCAACTCTCTCAATGGCGGTCCCAAATTCCAGCCCGACATGCGCAGTGCCATGCGTGTGCAGTTGGTCTGCGACAAGGTGCTGGAAAGTGCCCGGACGGAGAAGTGGGTGGAATTGTAATGAGATTTTTGGGGGGAGTGGATATATCTCCATTCCTCCCTTTTCCCTGGCGATGTTTTCAGGACACTTCTAAAATTCACTCCTTTTTATCTCGGCGACAATCCCAATTTTCTGTATCCACTGAGGAAAAAGTAGGAATGGAAATATCTGCGTCATCTGCGTAATCTGCGGATAATTCTTAACGTTGGAAGGGGAGGAAAATACGATTTGCCTTGACGTTGAAATTGCTGGATTTATCCAAAAATCTCTCCAAAATTCTTTCTAAAAAATTCGTTTTCCCGCCCTTCCTTTTTTTGTCCGCAGATTACGCAGAAGACGCAGATGATTTTACTTTTACCTCCATCTTCTGTGGAAACTTTCCTACATCTCAACAGATGTTTTCGGCAAACAAATTTTGGAAGTGTTCTAGCCGGCAATGATTTGAATGGAGGATGAATTTTCAGGGGCGTTATTTTTCTCCAGCCGCTCGATTTCTTTCGATTCTTCTTCGATAAACTGGTCGATCTGTTTCAGTTCTCTTTCATGTGTTTTCCGTTTTTCTTCGTAGATTTTCTTTTCCATTTCGGAAGGTTCTTTCTGGTTCTGGTACGCCTTGGTAATATTTTCCATGTTCCGAACCAACCCCGTACGATGTTTTCGCAGAGAATCGAGTTGAGCCTTCCGTTTCTGAATTTCTTCCGTAAGGTTGGGACGAATCGGCTTGGGGTCTTCGGAAGGATATGCGTTGTCGGTAAAGTGGAACTCCAGCGACGATTCGGGAAACTCCAGCCAGATTTTATTCTCTTCGGGAACCCCGCGAAAACGCATGATATTGGAAATTCGCTTCGTCTCCAGATCGTAAATCAGGCGTCCGTTTCGAGCATCGTAGAATTGGAACGCCATCGTCACGTTCGCGGCTCTTCCGGGCTGTTGTTGCCGATGTTTCATGTGAGCCAGCCCGACGAGCGGGAGTTTTCGTGGAATCCCCGTCATCCAGTAAGAATGCTCCACATAAATCGGCTTTTCCCAGGTAAATTTTCCCGTTTTATCGACATGAAAAATCAGTCCGTGGTAAATTTCTTCGCTGGCAACGTTGTAAATTTCCGAAATCTGGATTTTTTCTTCCTGGGGTTCGGCAGGAGTGGGTTCTTCAGCATTTTCTTCGGAATTTTCCTCCGACTCATCAGCATCCTCTACCAGGATGTTTTCCTGAACGTCCTCCGGGGAAGTGGTCAACGCAATGAAGTATCCGCCCTGTTCGTCGGGGAGGACGTGGAAATTGGAGACCTTTTCCCGCGTCGGCCAAAGGGGATTTTCCGGGGCACCTTCTGGGAGAAGAGGAGCTGTTTTCAAGGCGACATTCCCTGTTCGGAAGTCGAATATTTCCAATTCCCATCGGGCATTCAAAGAGGCGACTCCCAGCGGCGAATTCCCCTTTCCAATCCTGCTCCTCAATCTTTGCCAATGGGGGGCATCTTCCGGCAAATTTTCCAGCCGAATCCAGTCGAATTGCTCTTTTTCAGGATCGTAAAGAGCCGCGTTTCCCACTCCCAACAGAAAGAGCAATTTTTTATCCACTTCCCCCAGTTCTCCCCAGCAATTCAGGTAGGGTGCCGATTTTTTCTCCAACGCAAGACCGGTATGGGCATCGTACACACGGAAATATCCCGGTTGGAAATATTTCTCTCTCCAAACGTAGTTTTCGTGGAAAATTTTCAGGGCTTCCCGACGCTGTTGGTCCTGGGAAGTCTGTTCCTGAATTTCCTGATTGGAAACATTTCGCAAAATCAACGGTTCCATCAAGGGACGTTGTTTTTCGGAAACGATCTTTTGTTGCGCATCGGAAGTGACGAAAATTTTTCCATTTTTTCCCATTGCCAGGGTGGTGGCAGGTTCATTTTCCTCACGAAGATTCCTCTCCCAAAGCATCGTTCCTGTGGCCGCGTCCAGTCCGACCAGCTTTTCTCCCAAAATCATGCAAACAACCTCTTCATCGGCATAGACGATTCCCATCAACTGCATGGTGTTGGCGGAAAAACCGGACGTGTTGGCAAAGGGGAGCGAAAGTTTTTCCAACCGCTCCACCAATGGCAAAATCAGGGGATCGGTGTGCGTATATTCTTTGGGAGGAGACCATTCCCACCCGATTTTCGGCTCTTTCCGGGAAATGTCCAACGCAATGACACGTCCGTTGCCGCGACTCAGGTACAACCAGTGCCCTGCCGTGGCACCCGACGCCGCGGAGTCGTTGAAATGGTTCCAGAAAACAATCTGCTGAGGAATATTCTGATTCTGCCCCAGTTTCATCGACCAGCATTTTTGTCCGTAACTATCTTCCGCAAAAATTGCCGGTTCGGAGGAATATCCAAAAGTCAGTTTCCAATCCTGAAAAGGAAGGGCACACGGCTCTTCCAGTTGCAAACCCTGTTCCCGATAAAACATCTGGCGACTTTCCGACGTACTTTTGACCTGAGAAACCTGAATCTGTCCGGTTTTCCAGGCTCGTTTGGAATGGAGCCACTGCCGAATGGGGTGCGTTTCCTTTCGTGCCAGACACCATTGCCGCGGCGTTTGTCCCTCCAGACATTTCTCTTCTGGGAAATGCTCCAGCAACCAGCGAAAATAGGGAATCGCGTTCTCTGCCGTCTCCGATTTTCCATACATCCGCACAATTTTCTCAAAAGCCGCTTTTCGCTGGGTATCGTCTTTCACACCTTCGAGAAAAAAGAGTTCCGCATGGGAGTAAAAACCGTAATATTGGAGCATTTCGCCATAAATCCGCTTCGGTTCCCGTAAATCGGCCACCCCTTTCCAACGTTCCAGCGTCTGTCGCACCAGACTCAAAAGCGGCTGGTTCCAGTTTTCCTCGTTGGCAGGAATTCCCTCGGTCGGATTTTCCGTTTTCCAGACAGCATATTTTTCGGCAATTTGCTGCAAAGTTTCAGCAATCTCCTTTTCCAGAAGAGGTTTCACTTCTGCCATTTGCCAGAACTTTTCAAACTGCGTCGCCAGCCACAAATTGGCCGATTTCTGCCAGTTTTTCGTCTCTTCCAGCAACGTTTCCCCCGTCTGTGTCGTGGTATCCAGAAGTTCCATCAGCGTTCGGCATTCCGCCAACATCTCCTCCCAACGCCCCGCTTTCTGGAGTCCCTGAATGGCAAACTGATGGAACCGGATTTTATCCCGTTTCGTCTCCAGAAGGGGATAAATTTCCTGGCGAGCTTCATCAAAATGGTTGAAATCGTTCCGAATCCCATCCAGGAGTGCGTAAAACAGCAATCGTCGGGTGAAATGCCCGCCCCGTCGCAGGTGTTCGGTCGCCTTGGGCAAATCGCCCGCGTCCCACGCCTCGATCGCCTCCAGAATCAACCCTTCCGGCGCTTCGGGATTGGCTTTTTGCAGCGTCGCCAGATAATGTGGCAATTCCCGCTTCTGAAGATACGCTTCCAGATAATCGGCCTTTTGAGAAAGAATAAACGGTTTGGCGGGAACCAGATTGCCCGGCGTCCAACCTTCCCGTGCCTGGACGGTCTCGACCACTTCCCGTTTCTCCCAATCCACTTTCACAATTTTCCCGGTGGATAACGGCACAAAGTAGAACGATTCGTCGCCGAAACCATAGCCGCTCACCTCCCCTTCTGGAAAATGGATGGAACCGATTTTCTCCGAGGTCCGTAAATTCAATACCAAAATGTCTTTGGGGCGAACAATATAGACTTTTTCCTTCCGAATGGCGGCGATATAATGCCCTTCCCCCGTGACGGTACGCCAGAGTTCTTTTCCATCCGTCAGATTCAGACAAATCATCTGATGAATGTCACGTGGAATATAAACCACATGTTGGTCTTCCAAAAGAATACTGCCGTCTACCCGAGGGTCATTCGCGGTAAAAATCATCCGGGAAGAAAAGATGTTGTTCTGATTCTTCATGGCATCTTCGGGAGCATAGACGTTTCCCCACAAAATGGATTGCGTGGCAATATCGACCGCCACCAGCGTCCGGTTCGGTGTTGGGCAGACCAGAATCCCATCCGCGTAGGAGGGGGACATGGCAGGCTCATGGCGTGTGGAAAAATTCGTGGAGGCAAGACAGAGCGTCTGTTTCCATTTCGTTTTTCCCGTCGTCGCATCGAGAGCAAAAAGGAGGATTTCCCCCTCTCTCTGCCCCAGCACAAACAGTTCTCTCCCCACCGGAAGCGGTGCGCCCAGAAACATCGTGCCACTTTCCGGCAAATTCCACTTCGGCGACGTGCCACCGATATGCCAGACCAGCTTCCCGGAACGGATATGGTAGGCGGCCAGGCGGTTCGGCGTGATTGAAGCGTCGCGTTCATCCCGAATGACCGGGGGCGCTACCTGAATGCGCTGCATGACGGCTCGCTGTTGCACCGAATTGCTCTCCAGGGTGTCGAGAGAATCCTCAATGGCATAAACCAGTTCCCCATGACTCGAAAGACTGCCATAGAGACCTTCTCCCCACAATCGGGATTTCAGGATTCCCGCCATGACGGTCAGACGGTTGAAATCGGAGGAATCTCCCATGCCGTAGAGCCGTTTTCCCACTTCGTCGAGCCGTTGGAAAATATCTTCGTAGTGATCGGACGGAACTTCCCAGAGCCGTTTGCCAGTAAAGAGGTCAAGGGCGGTCAGATTCCAGATCGTTCGCATCAACACCACGCCATCCACCACCAGAGGAGCGCTTACGGGAATATCGACCAGAGAACCTTCCTCCCCGTGACGACGCAGTAACTCGACCAACGCCAGACCTTCAGGATGGTCCAGCACCGGGACTCGCCAGCAGGGAGAAAAAATCGGCATATCCGCTTCCACCAGAGCGTTTCGCTGCAAATTTCCATGCAGCATCCGCCAATTTTTCCAATCTTCCGGCAAAATCTTTTCCATCCGCGGCAATTGTCCCTGGAGCCATTGTGCCAGAGACGTTTCCTTTTCCACCTCGAGCGGTTTTCCGCCCAAACGGAGCGATTTCCAGATAGCGGGATTTTCATTCGCGGCGTGCGTGAGAATTTCCTTCGACTCTTCCGTTTTTCCCACCGCTTCCAGCGATGTCGCTAAAAAAAGAGTCAAAATCGGATCAAACCGTCGGCGTGCCTCTTCCGTCTCGTACAACTTTCGGAAAAGTACGGAAGCGGGAATGGGACGGTTATGATCGAGGTGGTGAATGGCGATTAAAAACGTCGCTTTTTCCCCCGCCTGGGTATAGAAATATTGTCGCGATGCCTGGGACAAAAGAGCAATATCCCCTTTTCCCAGCCCCTCCTGGAAAAGTTGCTCTGCTGCCGGGCCGAATTGGAGTTCGTAAAGCTCTCTTCCACGGGGAGGAAGATTTTTCAGCAAATTTTCCGCCTGAAAACGAAGACTGTGAAAAAGATATTCCTCTTCCCCCACTCCAGGTACCAGAAAATCATCCGATTCTCCCAGGATTTCTCCCAGTTTTTGAGCCGCTTCGGCGTAACGTTCCCGTTCGATCAGTTTTTTGGCATCGGAAATACTTTTCGTGATTCGTCGGTCTGCCTGAGGAAATACGGAGGCGGTTTGTACGGGTTCCCGCTCCTCTTCGGCAATCTGTTCCGTCCCCTCTTCACCGAACAAAATTTGGCTCCCAGCCAACCAGAGTGACCAACAACCGATCAGCCCGATAAAAATCTTTTTTTTCATGCGTTCGCTCCTCAAATTCGACTTTTTCTATCCTAACAGATTTTGCTCTTGGAATCAAGGGTATCTCTCCTTTTCTTCCGGGAAGATATTCCTAAAGAGTGGATTGCGCGAAATAGACAAAATAGGACAGAAGTTGAAAAATTATTTTATTTTGTGAGAAAAAAAACACGATGAACTCCATTACGTTTGAATCTCTTCCCCACTTCTGAGGAGGGATAGAGACGTATGCCGTATTCAGGAAAGAAAAATACTTTTCACAGCAATCCGTCAGGGATTTCAAAGGGACAGATTCATGATCAAAAATATTTTTGGGGGAGGTTTGGCTTTCTTTTCTTTCCTGGTTGTAACCTCCCTTCTTTCGGTAACTTACAGTGCAGAGTCGACTGTTGAAAGTTCTGATTCCTCTTCGGTGGGAGAAAGTGTCACGACTTCCGGTATCACGACCCCTGTTCATGTGGCGCTTCTGAAACGGATGGATGGAGAGCATCCCCTGACCGCTCCTGTTCGCTGGGCCAAGGCAGGGGTAATACAGATGGAAAATGAAATTCAGGACTATTCCGCCATTCTGGTTAAACGGGAGAGAATCCACGGCGTTCTGGGAAAAGAAGAACACATGTTTATCAAAGTGCGTCATGAACCTTTCAGTGTTTATATGAAATTTCTCAAGCCACGCCGTTATCGTGGTCGTGAGGCGATTTATGTGGCAGGACGAAACGACGGCAATATCCTGGCCCATGGAACCGGTTTTGAGGCGGTCCTGGGAACTCTTTCGCTTCATCCCACCAGTCCGCAGGCCATGAATGGAAACCTTCACCCAATTACCGAGTTGGGGATTCTCAACCTGGCACGTCGTCTGGCTAAAGAAGCGGAGCAGCAACTGCACCGAAACAGTTTCGAGGTAAGTTACTCTCATTGTAAATTAAACGGAGTCGAATGTGTCCGACTGGAAGTTCTCAATAACGAGCGTTTCCAGGAAGACCCATTTTACAAGGCTCACATTTACGTGGATATTCACCGGAATATTCCCATTCGATACGTTGCGTGGGGGTGGGAAACGGAAGAAAATGGAGAACCACCGTTATTGGAGGAATACACTTATCTGGATGTTCAACTGAACCAAAATTTTCAGGATGTCGATTTTGACATTGCCAATCCTGAATACCATTATCGCAAGAGCCGTGACTGATTTTTCCGATTTTGTGGATTAGCCTTCCTTTCTATAATACTGGCGGGAATCGAGATTACACTGCCAATAAATTTATCTCGTCGTGCCCATTTGGTATTATGGTTTGTCTGTTTTTCAGGAAGGATCGAAAAATGAAGAAAAATTTTGTATTGGGTATCCTGTTTATGGGTGCTGCCATGTTCGTCGCGGCAAATGCTTTGGCTGTGGAACGAACCGTCACACGCGAAACGGAAGAGGCGGAAACGATGTCGGTAGTCGAAAAAGACTCGCTGGATCGTAACGCCATCGAAACCACGCGGGGAGAACTGGTGAGTGAGGGGCGGATTATTAACGAGGGACGTATTATCAACGAAACCACCTCCATTCAGGGAAGTGAACCTTGCGAAACGACCACGTATCGCAACAACATTTGTGAGAATCCCGTTACGACCGCTTGCGAAATGCCAGCCTGCGCTCCCGCTTGTGAAATGCCGGCCTGTGCCCCCGCATGTGCTCCGGTTTGCTGTGAACCCGTCTGTTGCCAGCCTGTTCGACGTCATCATTGTTGCCGTTGGAAGTGGCGACGTCACTGCTGCCGCCGAGCTTGTTACACGCCTGTTAACTATGGCTGCAACTATGGTTACTCCGGCTACAACAATGGCTGGAATAACAACTACTACAGCAACTATGGAAACTATGGATACAGCTATGGTAACTACGGTTACAATTACGGAAACTACGGTTATCGCTACAACAACGCCTCCTACGGTTCCTACAACAACTGTGGATGCGCCCGTTAAAAAGGCAAAATGATAATCGTTTGATTTTTACCCAGGTGTTCTTTGGGACATCTGGGTATTTTATTGAATTTTTTTGCTCTTTTTTTAAATTTTTTAAGGGCATTCTCTTGATTTTCCTTTTTATCCAGAATATAATAGAGCCATCCTTCCTATTTGGGAAGAGTTTTGTTTTCTTTGGAAGTAACGTTGGATACATTTTAGGATTGAAAGGAACGAATGATGAAAAAAATTTGCACGGCCGCGGAAATGATTGTGCTTTCCACCCTCTTTTTAATGGGAATCACTTTTACTATGTACGGTGATACCACACAAGAGGCTCCCGCTCAACCGGCTCCCGAAGCT
>JAUNBF010000061.1 GCA_030527185.1 Planctomycetia bacterium
TTGCTTCTCCTCTTGCCTCTCCTTTTGCTTCCCCTTCTTCTCGGGCAAAGCGGAGGAGGGTATTTTTTTCCAGTTTGTTTCGCCATTCATCTTCCGCAAGTTGCCGCATTTGGGCGTCCTGGCAAAACTCCTCGTATTTCTTATAGGCTTTTCCCAAAAATTTATCTTTTTTGATTAAAACTTTCATCTCTTCCTCCGTTTTCTGATTGACATAGGAGAAAAACTCGATCCATCCGCGCAACCGTTCTGGCATTTTGGGAATTTGGATAATTTTCTTCTCCACCAATTCCAGCGAATGAAATTCAAAATCCTCCGTCAAAATATATTCAGGAGCATCTTGCGCGGTGATATAAAAAACGTTGTGCAATTTGGACAATTCCGGGAAAAGTTCAAACCGCGTCATCACGATGGAAATCACCGGATTCAACTGAGTATAATCCTCCCCTTCCCGAATTTGGCTGCTATACTCACGGCTCCAGTAATATAAACTACGATTGATAAATGCAGGATGGTTCAGTGTTTGAATTTCAATTTCAAAAATCCTCCCATCCTCACCGACCGCTTTAATATCCATCACCGACCATTTGTCCCCCAAATATCGCTGGATATTGAAGGGATTCCCCACCACCACATCTTTGGCCAACGGTCGCTGCGAATCCTCCAGCACCGCATTGACAAACGACAACAGCAAATCCTCATTTCCCGGACTTGTAAACAGGTAATGCACAAACGGGTCGCATGTCGGATGGATGTCTAATGGATAACGCCCCCTCATCACCGTTCTCTTTCCTTTTCCCTATTCCATTATCCTAGTCCAGTAAATCTTTTATCTGTCTCGGTGCGAAATTCGTAATATTGTTCCCTAGTGCAGAGGGAACAGCCCCTTCCGCTATTTTCACCCCTTTCGCTGCGGTGCCTGTAGAATTCAAATCTTCCAAGGTGGCATTATCCAATCCGAAATCGTTATCCAAACCGGAACTGATAATCTGGAACGTCGTATCGTTATACCATTTCTTGTTGCCGTCATTGTCCAGGTACATATACGCATAGGCTTCGGAATAGCTAGGATAGTAGCCTTTGCCTTTGGATAATTTTGCTTTTCGATAAAGGTAGTAGGTTGTGCAACCTCGCGGTTTATAAGCATTATTTTCCAATCTCGTTTCATCAAATTCAAAAAAAGGTTTCGTAAGACTGATGTTCTCAGAATAAGGATTGGAACCAAAAGGATTTTTAGGATCAGCATTACGGGGTCCCAAAAAAACAACAAGTGCCGTCGATGGATTCACCGTACACCACGTAGAGGTCGTCGTAGCGTTGGGATAACAACGTTGAATATGATTGGCTACATCCGTAGAATTGGTTCCATCCGGCGGGTACTCCCCGAATTCTGCTTTATAGGCATTCAGGGCAAGTTCCAGTTGAGAAATTTCCTGGCGGATGACGGATTGATTGACGGAGGTGACCGCGTAATAGGCTGCCCCGGAAATCATGCCAGCGAGGAGGGAAATGATGATGATGACCGTCAGCAATTCGACGAGCGTGAAACCATGACGTTTTTTCATGATGAAAGTCCTTATTCAATAAAATTTTGTGAAATTTGGAATCCTGTTCCCCAGGGAAAAATCGTCCTGCGTCCCCGTGTACGTGGGAAAATCGCAGGAAGTTCAACTTTTCCCCGATTTTTTCCCTTTTTCAGCCCGACAGGTTTTGAATCAGGCTAATAAGCGGCAGGAAGAGTGCAATGACGATGAACCCGACCATACCCCCCAGACAGATAATCAACAACGGTTCCATCAAACTCATCAGACTGTCCGTCAAAACCGCCACTTCTTCGTCGAACACGTCGGCGACCTTGTACAACATTTTGTCCAATTCACCCGTTTCTTCACCGACATCGACCATGTTGACGACCATATCGTCCATGATTTTCTGCTTCATTTTGACCATGTACCAGAGTAACCCGACCGGCCCGCCGACAAAGAAGAACCACCAGAACGCGGCGACGGGATGGAACGGTGGCACGGAGTTGGCCTTCATCGGAATGGCAATCGATTCCCCTTCTTTGATGGAGGAAAGAATTTTGTCGAACATATCTTCAAAAATCGCGTTTCCTGCCGTTTCTCGCGTAATCGTAAACGCTTCGATAATCGGCACGCCGGAGGCCACGAGCGTTCCCAACGTTCGCATCGTCCGTGCCACGATGTTCTTCTCCACCAGCTGCCCGAAAATCGGCATTTTCAGCGAAAACAAATCCCACCCGATTCGACCATGTTTGAATTTTCGCGTCATTTTGATAAACATGTAGAGCGTAAACGGGACGCCCGGCAAAAGGTACCAATATTGCACGAAAAGATTGGAAATGTCGATCAGAATCAACGTCATCGTCGGCAACGTCGTTCCGAAGTCGGCAAAAATCTTGATGAACGACGGAACGATCATGATCATGATGAACGCCAGGATCAAAACCGCAAAGACGACGACCGCCACCGGGTACGTCATCGCCCCTTTGATTTTCCGTTTCAGCGACTCGCTCCGTTCGCGGAATTCGGCCAGACGTTGGAGAATGATTTCCAACGCACCACCCGCTTCGCCCGCTTTAATCATGTTGACATAGAGCCGGTCGAACGCTTTCGGGGATTTTGCCATCGCTTCGGAGAGCGTCGCCCCCGCCTCAATCTCGTCGCAGACGTCGATCAGGCAGTTCTTCAACGCACCCGGCTTGGATTGTTCTTCCAGAATTTTCAAACTGCGCAAAATCGGCAGACCGGCATCCTGCAAAATGGAGAGTTGGCGAGTAAAGGTCGTCAGAACTTTCGACTTCACCTTCCCCATGGAAAACGTCTTGCCTCGTTTGGCCGCCGCGGCCTGGATTCGGCTTTTGCGATCCTTTTTGACAGCCAACCTGGTGACGAAGTAGCCCATCTGCCGAATCGTCGCCTGGGCTTCTTCCTCGTTCAACGCCTCAATGACATCTTTAATCTCTTTGCCGGTCGAGTCCATCGCCTCGAATTGATAAGTCGGCATGATTCTTCCCTCACGTCAATAGCTATGTTATCGTCTTTTGATTTGTTTTCTGGCAGGAACAAAAGTACCTTTCTTCCGCCACCCCAATCTTATTCCGCGACCGTTTCCCGAACCACTTCATCCAACGTCGTTTCGCCCGCGTAAACTTTGGTCATACCGCTCGTTCGCAGAGGGGTCAGACCTCCCTGAAGAGCCGCGTCACGCAGTTTTTCCGTCGAACAACCCTGGTTGATCAAATCCCGCAACCGGTCGTTAATCACCAAAAATTCGTAAAGCCCTGTTCGCCCTTTCAGACCGGTATTATTACAGGTCGGGCAGCCACGGCCACGGTAGAATTTCTTTCCCAGCACTTCGTCCGGCGTCATATCCATGTCGGCCAGCAGCCCCATGTTCGGCATCGTCTCTTCCTTGCACTCCGTACAGATACGACGTACCAGACGTTGTCCCAAAACCGCTTCCAGCGTAGCCGTAATCAAAAACGGCGGAATTCCCATGTCACGAAGTCGCGTCACCGTACTCGGAGCGTCGTTCGTGTGGAGCGTACTGAAGACCATGTGCCCGGTCAGAGAAGCCTGAATGGCAATTTCGGCCGTTTCCAGGTCTCGAATCTCCCCGACCAGAATCCGATCCGGGTCTTGTCGCAGAATCGACCGCAAACATTGCGCAAACGTATTGCCAATCGTGGAATCGATCGGAATCTGCACAATCCCGTCAATATCATACTCCACCGGGTCTTCCGTCGTGATCAGTTTTTCCTCGATCGAGTTCAACTCCGACAGAGCGGCATAAAGCGTCGTCGTCTTTCCCGAACCCGTTGGTCCGGTCACGAGAATAATCCCATTCGGCCGGTGCATGATGGTACGAAAACTGGCTAGAATTTCCTTGTCCATCCCGATTTTGTCCAAATCCAACATGACGACCGATCGATCCAGCACTCGCATGACGACGCTTTCCCCGAAAAGTGTCGGCAGAACGCTCACACGCAAATCGACCGGGTGGCCACCGACCGTCAACTCAATACGACCGTCCTGCGGCAAACGTCGTTCGGCAATATCCAGATTCGCCATCACCTTGATACGTGTCGTAATCGCGAAAGCCAGGTGACGCGGCGGTGGAACCAGCTCGTACAACTGTCCATCCGCACGAATCCGAATTTTGAATTCCGTCTCAAATGGCTCGAAATGAATGTCGCTCGCGCGGTCACGAATCGCCATCAAAATCACCATGTTGAGCAATTTTCGCACCGGAGCCGAGTCCGCCAGCGCTTCGAGACTGGTCAAATCGATGGCACCGCTTGTTTTTTGTGCCTCCTGCGTCAATTTACTCAACGCTTCATCCGCTTCCAACGCGGCAATGATCGATTCGACGCTCTCACTTCCCGGCGTATAATATTTATCCAGCGCCTTCTGCACTTCCGCATCGGTCGCCACCAGCGGATTGATATTATACCCCAGAAAATTCCGCAACTCGTCGCAGATATAGAGATTCTGCGGTTGACTCATCGCAATCGTCAACTCGTTATTTTCCTTATCGAGCGAAATGGGAATGATTTTATAATTCTGAGCCATTTCCGGCGTCATCAGGGCCAGAATATTCGCGTCCAGTGCCGTCGCGGCCAGACTGACCGTCCGCATTCCCAACTGTTCTCCCAGAGCCTGAATCAGTTGATCGTCATTGACCAACCCCATACTGATGGCAATCTGCCCCAATAAATCACCCGGACGATGTTGTTTCTGCTCCCGGAGCATCTCCAACTGCTCTTCCGTAATCAGCCCCAAATCGACAAAAACTTGCCCCAAACGACGAATAGCCATGAATCATCCCCTCTGTTGATGAAAAATATTTCGATGATTTTCCGAAAAATTGATTACAAATCAGGATCGCTGATTCCGCCCCGTTTGTATTCCGCAATGCGCTGCACCAAATCCTCCACCCGGTTCGCTTTTCCGATCGCGTTCTCTTCCGTCACCAGACCATCCCGCCACAGTTTGAAAAGATGGTCGTCCAGAAGCTGCATCCCCTTCTTCGCACCGGTCTGAATCACCGATGTAATTCGGAAAATCTTGTTTTCTCGAATCAGGTTGGCCGTCGCGGAATCGACCACCAACATTTCGTAAGCCGCCACGCGTCCGCCACCGATTTTCGGCAAAAGCGTCTGGCACAAAATGCCCAGAATGGAGGTCGCCAACTGCGTTCGAATCTGCTCCTGCTGGTTGGTGGGAAAGACGTCGATAATACGGTTGATCGTGCCTGCCGCACTACTGGTGTGGAGCGTTCCGAAAACCACGTGCCCCGTTTCCGCCGCGGTAATGGCCGTTTCGATCGTTTCCAGGTCTCGCATTTCCCCGACGAGAATCACGTCCGGGTCTTGTCGCAACGCTCGCCGAATCGCCTCCGCAAACGACGGAACGTCCACCCCGATTTCACGCTGGTTGATCGTACACTTGATATTCGGATGATAAAATTCAATCGGGTCTTCGATCGTGATAATATGATGGTCCAGATTCTCATTCAACCACTTGATCATCGCCGCCAGCGTCGTCGTTTTCCCCGACCCCGTTGGACCTGTCACCAGGAGCAGGCCTCGCGGACGCTGAATCAGCTCCTGGCAAACCGGCGGTGTACTGAGTTGCTCCATGGAAAGCATCTTGTTCGGAATCTGACGCAGCACCATGGCAATGTTACCACGCTGACGAAAGACCGAAACACGGAATCGAGCCATATCGCCAAACGCGAACCCGAAGTCCGTCCCTCCCATTTCCTGCAATTCCTGCTGGCACCGTTCGGGCGTGATACTCTTCATCAGCCCCATCGTATCTTCCGGTTTCAGTTCCTCCGTCTCCAGCCGAACCAATCGTCCGTGCAAACGCACCACGGGAGGCTGTCCCGTCGTGATATGCAAGTCGCTGACACCCTGTTTCACCACCGTCTGTAAAAGTTTATCAATTAAAACCGCCATGATTTTTCCTTTTTTTGTTTTTCGCTACAGGAAAAGAACACCTATTCTTAAACGTGTAACATCAGTCGTCTTCCGACATCTTTGCCACACGCATCACTTCTTCAATCGTCGTAATTCCCTTCGTCACTTTATAAAGTCCGTCATAATAGAGCGTTTTCATCCCTTCCGAAATGGCCGCCTGACGAATCTGTGCCGTGGGAGCTTCCGCAAACGTCAATTCGCGAATCTTACTCGACATTTTCATCAATTCGTAAATCCCCATACGTCCCCGATACCCCTTCATCCCGCAGGCACTGCAACCGCGACCTCGCATGAACTTCGCGTCTTCCAGCATTGCCGGAGGAAATCCTGCCGATTCAATGACCGATTGTCCGGGAGAAAAGGGTGCCCGACATTTTTTACAGATCGTTCGCACCAGACGCTGAGCCATAATTGCAATCACCGAACTGGCAATCAGATACGACGGAACGCCCATATCCGCCAACCGCGTCACGGCACTCGGCGCGTCGTTCGTGTGGAGCGTACTGAACACCAAGTGCCCGGTGAGCGAGGCCTGAATTCCCATCTGTGCCGTTTCCAGGTCTCGCATTTCCCCCACCAGAATGATATTCGGTGCCTGTCGCAACATCGAACGAATGACGCTCGCAAAGTCCAGCCCAATCTGGTGTTTGATTTCCACCTGATTGATTCCTGCCAGATAATATTCCACCGGGTCTTCTGCCGTGATGATTTTTCGATCCGGCGTATTGAGCGCATTCAACGCGGCATACAGAGAAGTCGTTTTTCCCGATCCGGTCGGCCCTGTCACCAGAATAATCCCGTTCGGACGGCGAATCAGCGTATTGAAAAGGTTGAAGTCATCTTCCGCAAATCCCAATTGCCGCAAACCGATTTTGATATTGTCCTTGTCCAGAATACGCATGACGACCGACTGACCATGGTTCGTAGGGATGATACTTACCCGCAAGTCGAGTTCTTTCTCCCCCACCGTCACCTTGATACGTCCGTCCTGCGTCCTTCGGCGTTCCGCAATATCCAGCTTCGACAAAATCTTAATACGGGAAAGAAGTGCCCCCAACAAACGTCGCGGAGGGCTGTCCCGCTCCACCAAAACACCGTCGATACGGTAACGAACCCGAATGCGATCTTCAAATGGCTCGATATGAATATCCGATGCCCGCAACTGCACCGCCTCGGTAATAATCAACTGCGTTAACCGGACAATCGGAGCGCTCGACTCGTCAACCACCTCATCTCCAGGAATAACCGATTCTTCCACCGTTTCCGTAAAGTCGATGGCCGTATCCGTAAATTCCTGAAGCATGGCATCCGCACTTTCCCCAATCGCCTGCCCATAACAACGGTTGATCGCTTCGAGAATCGTGTCACGTGGAGCCAACGCAATCTCGATCCGACGATTGAGCATAAACGTCAATTTGTCAATCGTCGCAAAATCTTCCGGGTCGCTGGTGACAATGGTCAACTCACCATCCCGTTCATCCAGTGGCATGACTACATATTCCCGTGCCAGCGTCTCCGGCATCAATTCCAGAACGGTCGGTGGAATTTCGGTCGTGCTGAGCTTCACGTAACGCACGCCATGTTCTTCCGCCATCGCTTTCATCACATTGGCTGCGGTGACGTAATCCATACGGATGAGGCAATTGGCAAGTTTGTCCCCGGTTTTATTCGCCAGGTTCTGGGCTTCTTCCAATTGTTCCTGGCTGACAAGCCCATTTTTTAGTAAAATCTGTGCAAAATTTCTTCGTTTGGCCATGAAGAGCTGTTCCTTACAATCGTATGGTCTTACCGTAGATTTCCCCAAGGATTTTATTCAAATGTCCACCAGGCCTCCTCCATCGAAAGGATTCTCCCTGGGGAAACAAATAAAAACCCATTTTGTATAAGATTAACGTGATTTCCCCATTTTGTCAACGTCTGGGGGAAGATTTTAAGAAAAATTTTTTCTTTTTCCTCCTTTTCAGGGAAGAAATTTTCTCTTGAACTCCCAAAGAGCCGGGAGAAATGGAAAAATCCTTCTCCCGTTGTCTCCTGAAAACTCAATCCGAACTTGACGCACGGCGCTTCCTCAATTCCGAAACGCTCAGGGCAGGTTTTTCCGCGCTTCCACGTTTCGACGGTGGAGAAGGACGCTCTGCCGAAGGACGCGAAACCGATTTTTTCTCTTCCTGACGGGAAATCGGCGGCAATTCTTTCCGTGGAAACTTCTTTTCCGCCTCCAGACGAAGGAGTTTTTCCTGCAAGACACTCTGCGATTGCGGGGAAATCGGCGGTGCGGGAGGATAATAACGCGAATCCCAACCCCCCACCACGGGTATTGTCCCAATCACAAAAGGGGTGACACTGCCAGCACCGATATATCCCTGCTGACCATTCATGATCGTGACGCTGGGAACTGTTACGCTGTTACGGGCACTGTAATTCTGTCCTGCCCACCCTTCAAAATAACCACGGGTATTCCCCTTCTGAAAAGAGTAGCCCGTCCGCAAACCACCTGCCAGGGGATCGCCGCCAAAAGGTGCCGTTACGGGATTCCCGCCAACGCGAAGAAACCAGTCTTTCCCCGAAACGCCCCACCGCGTCCCGATCGATTCGCTGAATCGGGAACCGGTAGAGTGATGTGGCGTCCCGATCGTCATTTGCTGTCCCCACAGACTCCCATTTCCCAAAAACAATACCCCGACGACACACACTACGATTTTCATACAACACCTCCCTCCAGAAAAGTTCTCTCAACCCTTTCATGATACCATCCAGGGAGATTTTCCAACAGGGGGCGGGCAAAATTTCCCCCCAACCAACACTCCGTATGTGTTAAATTGATAATATGGGTGTTTATACCGTATTTTCATGGGTGAGGGTGTTATGACGCAGATATTTCCATTCCCGACCTTTCTCGGTGGATACTTGAAACGGGGATTAGGAGTGACTGTAGCACGAAACGAATAAACCAAAGCAATTTCCCCGGAATTCCATCTTTCACCTTCTTTCACGGCTCTTCGGCTGACAGGCTCATTAATCATTATTCCAGGCATTTTCCTTCCAGGACGATTTTGCCGTCTCCAACTTCCAGACGTTCCAACACCTGAGGGCGGCCATGAACGCGAAATTCCTGTTCGTTCAACACCACTCGCAGCACCGGATTGCCATGCGACTGCCGCCATTGAATGGGCAAGGCATACTCCCGTGCCTTTTCCGTGGCAAAATCGAGGAGAATCTTCCGGGGAAGGGGAACGATTCCGGCCTGAATCCGCAAGAACTCGATATTGATAATGTTCGGCCCTTCCAGCGAAGGAATCACCTCCACCGACGCCACCCCCTGAAATTCTCGAGCGTCAATCGTGGCACCTGCCCGGATTTTTTCTCCCAGAATCTCCCCACGCGGCTGCAAAATCCGACGCGAGATAAATCCCGGATGTTTTTCCTCCAGTTCCAACGCAATCCAGTGATTCAACTCATCCTGCGTCATCTCAATCGACCACGCCCCTTGGCGATTCATCTGATTCCGCAGTTGCAGGACTTTCCGCGTCATCCGTTTGCAGTCTTCTTCCGCCGCCGCACGTTTTTCCGCTGTCACCGCCAAATCGGCATAAAAAGTGGGTGTCTGGCCAATTCCGTACCAGACCCAAAGCCCCACTCCTGCCAAAAGGAGCATCAGCAGAAAACCAATCAACAGAATCCGTCGCAACAAACGCAATGTATCCTCCTCACATCCCCGATTGTCTGAAAATCAGGAAATTCGCACCAGGGAATATTTTTTCTTTCCCACCCGCAGCACAATCGTCGATTCACTCACCAAATGCTCCGGTTTCAGGCAAAATTCCAGTTCACTCACCCGATGATTGTTGACGTACATTCCCCCCTGCTGAATGGCTCGCCGAACATCCCCTTTGCTGGAGACCACGCCCGCCTGCAACAACGCTGTCGCCAGAGGAATCCCCGCTTCCAACTCCGTTCGCGAAAACGTGGCGGAAGGAACATCCGCGAAAATCGACTGAAGGGCCGCGTCGTCCAAATCCCGAATTTCCGCTCCGAAAAAAATCTCCGTGGCTCGTTGGGCCGTTTTCAATCCATCCTCGCCATGCACCAGCCGCGTCACCTCTTCCGCAATCCGACGCTGCCCCAGACGTTTTTCAGGAGCCGCGTCATGTTCCTGGACGATTGCCCCAACCTCCTCCTGATTCAAATCGGTCATCAGGCAGAGCAGTTTCCGCACTTCCGCGTCCTCCACATTCACCCAATATTGATAAAACTGATACGGCGAAACCCGATTCGCGTCCAGCCAAAGCGCCCCGGACTCCGTTTTGCCCATTTTCGTCCCGTCGCTTTTCGTCAGGAGCGGTGCCGTCATGCCGTAAAGTTGCACCGATTCCATCCGACGTGCCAAATCGATCCCTGCCGTGATATTGCCCCACTGATCGCTCCCGCCGACCTGCATTTCACAGCCGTAATGCTGGTACTGGTAAACAAAATCGTACGCCTGCAACAACATGTAGCTGAATTCCGTATAACTCAGCCCATTTTCCCGTTCCAGCCGCGTCCTCACCGAATCCTTGGAAAGCATCACGTTGACCGGAAAAAATTTCCCGATCTCACGCAAAAAATCAAGGAACGTTTTCTTGTGCAGCCAGTCGTAATTGTTCAGCAAAAGTGCCTCTCCCGGTCCATCTCCAAAGACCAGAAACCGCGAGATCTGCTTTTTCAGACACTCCACGTTGTGCCGCAAAACATCTTCCGCCAGTTGTTTCCGCTCCTCACTCTTTCCGCTCGGGTCGCCAATCATCCCCGTCGCGCCACCCACCAGAGCGATCGGTCGGTGTCCCGCTTTCTGGAAACGTCGCAAAATCATCAGCGCCATCAAATGCCCGACATGCAAACTGTCCGCCGTCGGGTCAAACCCGGCATACACCGTCCGTGGCTTCTCCATCAGCCACGCGGCCAAATGCTCATCATCCGTCGTCTGATGAATCTGATTTCTCCAACGCAATTCCGCAATAACATCCTGCACCATCTTCTCCTCAAACACGCTGATAATTGATAACTGATAACTGATAACTGATAATTGATAATTGTCAATTTTTTCACGGTGTCATGGCGGCTTTCCAGGCACAACCGTAGAGTGGGCCACGGGGGTAGAATCCCAGGCCACGGATTTTTTTGTTGTAGCCGTAGTAGCCGTTCTGGTTGAAGAGCCACGTACAGGGAACATCTTCGTAAATTAGCTGGTGGATTTTCTGGTAAATGGCAATCCGTTTGGCTCGGTCGAATTCGACTTCTCCTTCGCGGAAGAGTTGGTCCACTTCGGGATTGCTGTAGCTGATATAATTTCGAGCTTCGCCACTTCCCCAGACGTTCCACGCGGTGTACGGGTCGGCTCCGGCTCCCCAACCTCCAAAACTGGCCTGGTACTTCTTTTCGTGCATGTTCTGCATATAGACGTTGAATTCCAACGGCTGGACGGTCACTTCAATCCCCACTTCCCGCAAATTCGTCCGCAGCAGATTGCACATCTCCACCCGATCCGGTTTATTTGTCGTGAGAATCGTGAATTTGAAATCGAGTTTCTGCCCATTCACCATTTTGTCCAAAATTCCATCGTTGTCGGAATCCTGCCAACCCGCTTCGGCCAGGAGTTTTTTCGCCTGCTCCACATCCCGTTTCAAGGGTTCAATTCCCGCATCTTTCGGAAACCAGGGGGAACTACTGGCAAAGAGACCCAAACAGGGAGAATCCAACCCACGGCGATACGTCTGGAGCATTTCCTGGTGGTCGAACGCCAGCGACAACGCCAGTCGCGTATTTTTATCCTGGAACATCGGCAGTTGCAAATTCCACCAGAAGGCAAAATACGTCCACTCCTCCGAACGGACTTTCGTATTGTTTTCGGTATAGGAGGGATCGTTCGTCTGCGTCGTCCAGAGTTCCGGCGTCAATTGCATGACTTCGACATCCCCTTTTTTCATTTTCATGAATGCCGTGGCCGGTTCCGGGGAAATACGAAAACGGACCGTCTTGAAAAACGGAAGTGTGCGGACTTGTTTTCCTTCAAAGTGAGAGTACCCATCCCGCCGTTTCATCACAATTTCACTGTCGCGAACCCGTTTTTCCACCACATACGACCCGGCCACCACCGGTTCCCGCTCCAGTTTGGCGTGCGTGGGGCTGCGGGTGAGGGTTGGGTCACGACGGATGGATTCACCGTAAATATGCTTGGGAATGATGGAAAACTGCATGTTGAAAATATTGATCGGCATTGCCTTTTCATGGAAAAAGACGACTGTATGCTCATCGTAAGCCTTCACCCCCAGGAGCAAGTCCGTCCCACTGCGCATGGCAGGCACTGGCACTTTCGACGACATGATAACCTGATACGAAAATTCCACATCGTACGCTGTCACCGGTTTTCCGTCCGACCAGGTGAGATCGTCTCGCAGGACAATTTTGTCGATGAGGTGATCCGCACTGGAATGCCACGACCGATTCGTATCTTTCCCCGCATACGGCTCGAATGTATCGTAGGTGAAGCCGAAAAGCGAAATTCCCATCATTCCGGCCACTTCAAAGTCTGCCACGGAACTTCCCAGCAGCGGATTGAACGAATTGGCATCGGCAAACGTGTGTCGGGAAAATTCCGCGTCGTAATCGACTTCCGCATACTTCCCGTCTGGCGGCAAAACACCTCCATCGGGCAGGCGTCCCAGCGTGTGCATGATTTTCTCATTCGCCTCGTCGGTATCGTTGACCATTTTCAACGCTTCCGCCACACTCGTCGGTGCCGGTTTCCCATTGAGGTACTCATACACCAGTGCTTCGCCATCCCGCAGCGGCTGTTCCACCCAACCACCTTTGCCAGCGACCAGTTTTTCCAGTTCCTCCAGCGTGGCGGGGGGCGTAAACCCTGCTTTTTGCTGGCGTTCCAGAGCCAGGTCACCCAGCACAAACGTCTCGTCAATGGTTTCTTCCCGTGGCGAACATCCGGCCAGAACCAGAACCACCAGAAGCCCTATCATTTTGCCTGAAAATCCATTTTGCATATTATCAACCATCATTAGCCATTAACCATTAACCATTATCAATTATCAATGTCGTGATCGGTAGATTTTGCTTGCTTCCTGTAAACGTCGGACTTCTTCGGCTGTTAAACTTTGCATTCCTGATTGGGAAATTTTTCGCAAAAGCCGTTCCACTTCTTCTTCCAAGGCACGAAATTCTTCCTCCTCTTTTTGGCGTTCTTCGGGTCGATAGAGGGGCGGAGGAGTGCCGTAGGAAGAGGGATCGTCGTAATCCTCCGGCTCTCGATACCGGGCATGGGCAGGTTCGCCAAGGTTTCCAATCGTGGGATGGTAAAATGTGCGACCGCCAAATATTCCGGTGAAGCTGAATCGGGATATGTAGTACAGGAACGCGAACGCCGCTCCTGCCAGGTGGACACTATGGGCAATGTTGGTTCCCTGTTCCATCGAACCCCAGAGATCCAACCCCACAATCAACAACCCCAGCACCCATGCCGGCGCGGGAATGAAGAAGAAAAGGAGGAGTTTTTCGTGGGGAAAATTAAATGCGAACAAAATGACAATGGCCGTCACCGCACCACTGGCACCGACCAATTGCGGAATTCTGTGCTGCTGAGCCAAAAGTTGAAAAGCCTCGTGGGAAAGCTCGTATTGCGAGGCGAGGCTGTAATAGGTCGTGCTGGCCCAGAAAACTCCACCGATGACAATAGCGGTGAGATAGAACCATAAAAATTCCCGTCGTCCATAGCGCATTTCCACCATCGGCCCCAGAAAAAAGAGGGTGAGCATGTTGAACAGGACGTGATTTGGCGAATCGGCATGAGCAAAACCGTAGGACAAAAAACGATACCATTCCCACGGCTCCCAAATATCGGTCGGTCGCAAGGCCATCCATCCGGTCAGACTTTCCTGAGGCATCCCGGATTCTCCCGGCGTTGAAAAAAGGAACGCGTTGGCAAGCCAAAAGGCCACATTGAGAAAAATAAGGATAAAAACGGCCGATTTCTGTCTTCGTTGGGGAAACATCCCTCCGAAGTCGTCGTCCCGGTAATAATCTCGATCATAAAGCCCCATCGATGGTTTCCTTTAATATGAAGCAGGGAAGGATAACTGTCGAACACCTCAAAGTTTCCAAAAAACCTTTCTTTATTCTACACTATTTAAAAAGGTTTGGCAACGGGCAGGCAAAAGATTTTCCTGATAAAAAACCAACAAGGACAGTTTTTCGTAAAAGAACAGGGAAAAATTCCAGGAAAAGCACCGCCATTTCCAGAAAAATCGTTGCCAATTTGCCGATTTTGCTGATTATACCGCCTTTTTCCACCGATAAACATAGAAAGATATAAGGAAATATCGTTCTTTTGACAAAATGGGTAAAAATATGAATCGGCGTAAACCTTCCCCAATGGCAAAATTTCATTCCCTGCGGATGGAACCTCTGGAAAACCGTCTTCTTTTGAGCGTCAACACGGCTCCGACATTGGACATTCTGGACGATAGCATGGTGGAAAACCTGATTGTCATTCCTTCCGGCTCCCCTTATTATTTGGTGCTGGACAGTACGGACGCGGACGGAGACGCCATCCAGTACGATATTTCTTTTGACAATAATCTGGTCGAATGGAAACTTCTGGAATCGGAACAGAACCGTTCCATTGCCATCGACGTTCAGCAGGGAGACAAGACGGGGCGAATGACGTTTCAGTTGCTGGAAGAACTGGCACCCAAAACGACGGCACGGATTTTGGAGTTGATTGAAAGTGGTTACTACAATTCCTCGGAAGAAGCGGCCACGATTTTCCACCGTGTGATTGAAAATTTCATGATTCAGGCCGGAAATAAAATCGACGCTGCGGGAAATGTTGTCTCGACCGGCACGGGGCAATCGTTTGACGATGAGTTCAGCGAGTGGCTCCGTTTCACACAGGGTGGCCTGCTGGCGATGGCCAACGCGGGGGACGACACCAACGACTCCCAGTTTTTCATCACGTCGGAACGAACGGCCTGGCTGGATTACCAACATTCCATTTTTGGCGTTCTGACCGATGGGAAAGAGGTTCAGGAGTGGATTTCAGGAACCGAAACGAACAGTTCCAACCGTCCGACGGAAGATGTGGTGATCGAGTCCATTTCTGTAATCCAGGAAGAGGGGAATCCTGCCATATTGTTGATTGACATGCCGGAAAACGCGACAGGAAGCACAACGTTGACGATTTCGGTAGATGATGGGCACGGTGGCGTGACGCAGAAAGAAGTGACGTTGACATTTGTTGTCGACACCAATAGAGATCAGAATGCCCGCCCCTTTTTCACGGAAACGACGAATGAGATGATCGTGGAAATGGAGAGCGGTGGGACGGTTTCGGTGAATCTGGAAGCGTTTGACAAAAACAGTTCGACCGACCAAGTGTTTTATTACGCATCCTCCGAAAAATCGAGCGAACAACTGTCCGTTTCGGTAAACAACGCAACCGGGGAAATGACGGTGACTGCCGAAGAGGGTTTTTCAGGAATCGGGTGGGTTTTTGTAGCGGTGACGGACATTGCCGGATTGTCCTACAGTTCCTCCCAATCCAGTTATTTCGACACCCAGTACATTCCTGTTTACGTGTCGCCTCAGGCACCTTCCGCCCCGGTTTTCATTCCACAGGAAGGGACCGCGGGGGAAACGGTTACGGAAGAGATACGGGAATGGACGTTTCTGGTGGAGCAAGTGGTGCCGGGAGCGACGGTGGAACTTTATATCAATGGAGAAAAAGTTGTTTCGCAAGTTGCCACGGAGGAAAGCATTCGCCTGACGACACCGACGGATTCTCTCTGGAGTGCGGGCGACTATGAAATTCTGGCCGTGCAGGTTTTGGAAGAGGTTGCGGTCAAGGTGAATAACTATCAGGCCACGACCGATTTGCGCAGTTCGCAATCTGCGAGCAGTACGTTGACGGTTGTCTATAACGGAACGCCCCCTGCCGTAGTGCCGGTGGAAAAGCAGACGGTCAAGGCAGGCCAAACGCTGGAAATTCCGATTCAGGCCACCAGTGAGGAATCGGGAGCGGTGCTGAAATACAGTCTGGTGGGAGAGAATCTTCCCGAAGGCGTTTCGCTGGATGCATCGACAGGTCTCTTTTCCTGGAAGCCGGACGTGGATAGTGAGAGCCAGAGTGTCACGTTCACGATAGCGGTGGAAGATTCGCTGGGAGGCAAGACGGAAATCACGTTTGACGTGGAAGTTCAGGCTCTGGAAAAGCCGGTTTTCAACCTGACGGAAACGGAATTTCAGGTGGAGGAGGAGACCCTTTTCACACTCGACGTGACGGCGCAGGGAGCCGAAACGGAAAGCCACTGCCAGGTTACGGTTTTGGAATCGTCGCTTCCCGAAGGTGCTGTTTTCGACAGTGAAACGGGACGGTTGAGTTGGACGCCCACCGAATCGCAGGGGCCAGGCACGTATGAAATCACGTTCACGGCCACCAGTGCCGATGGAGTGACGGCGGAACAAAGGGTTCGTATTGTGGTGCGGGAAGTCAATCTGCCACCGATTTTCCAGGAAATCGGAGCTTTGGAAGGGGAAGAATTTGAGGAACTGCTGATTCAGTTGGTGGGACAGGATGCGGAAACGCCTGCCGAGCGGTTGGTTTATTCGCTGGAATCGGGGCCGGAGGGGATGACGATCGACTCGCAAACCGGCCAGATTCGATGGACGCCGCAGGAAATTCATGGAAACGCCCAGTTTACCATCACCGTTGGCGTGACGGATGAGGCAGGTGCCCAAACGACGCAGGAAATCACCATTTTCGTGCGTGAAAAAGCGAATGCCCCGGTGCTGACGGGGGGAGAAAATCTTCCTGAACGGCTTTTCCCGGGCGATATTTTGGATGTCACTTTTCAGGCCACCGACCCGGATGTTTCTGAAAATCAATCTGCCGCGGAAATCGTGCTTGCGGTGAAGAATTTGCCGGAAGGAGCCGTTTTCGACGCGACGACCGGAACGCTGCGATGGGAAATCGGCCGGGAAACGCCCACGGGAAAATATACGCTCGAAATTTCCGCGACCAAACAGGATGGTTCTGGGCTGACGACGACACGTGTTTTGACAGTCGAAGTATGGACCCAAATCGTTACGGATTCTCCGGTTCTGGAATGGGGAATCTCGTCTCGTCCTGAAGCTTTTCGAGCTATTTCGGAATTGCCTTCTTTTGCCTACGGAGAAAGGATACCTCCCGTTTCGCAGGCGGTTTCCGACAGTGAGGGACGTGGTTCCTTGGGATACCGTCTTTCGTTATCCTCCCTTTCCGACAGTGGGAACATGTCTGGCGGCAGTGAAACACCGCAGGAAGGAGAGAAATCCTCCGACGGAAAAGGCGAGACCCCTCCCCAAGAGGAACCAGGACGGGCGAAACGTTCTCGTAAATAACGATTGGGTACTTTTTTCGGATTGTACCTGGAGAATGTGGTTCAACTTTCCACTCCTTGCGAAATATTCTATTTCGTGTTAAAATGCCCTTTTAGGAATTTGGAGGAGGTGTTTTACGGCCAAGTCAAAATCGGGAAAAAAGAAAGCCGCGTCATCCACGCCGGGTGAAAAGGTGGTCTGCGAAAACCGAAAGGCTCGACACGATTACGAAATTCTCGATATGTTGGAATGCGGGATTTTGTTGGTGGGGAGTGAGGTGAAAAGTCTGCGCGAAGGACGCTGTTCGCTGGCGGAATCGTATGCGCGGGTGAAAGAGGGGGAAGTCTGGCTTCTGGGGTGCGACATTCAGGAATATCTGGAGGCCAACCGCCTGAATCACCAACCACGCCGGCCCCGCAAACTATTGTTGCACCGATCGGAAATTCGGAAGTTGGGGATTCGGACGGCCGCCAAAGGTTGTACGCTGGTTCCTCTGCGGGTTTATTTCAAACATGGTCTGGCGAAAGTCCTTATCGGTGTTTGCCAGGGAAAACAGAAGCATGACAAACGGCAGGCGCTGAAAGAAGCGGACGCCAAACGTCGGATGAAACTTAACATGATGCGGTTTAAGTAGTTTTTGGAAAAAACGATGGCAGATTATCTGGTACGTTACGGAACGATGCGATTTCAGGGGATTTTCGTCTGGAACAACGCGAAACAGGAGATTTTTCGCGGAGATTATGTGATCATCCGTACCGATCGGGGATTGGAAATCGGCCAGGTTTTGTGCGAAGCGACCGGCGAGGTTCTCGAACAACTTCCCAACGAATTGCCACGGGGAACATTGGTTCGGCTGATGACGCACGAGGATGCGAATGAGCTGAATCGTATTCACTATCACGAAACGGAAGAGTTTCAAACGTGCTTGAAATGTATTGCCCGGCTGGGTCTGCAAATGCACCTGGTCGATATTGAGCATATTTTCGGCGGCGAGCGGATTGTCGTCTATTATCTGGCGGAAGGAAGGATCGATTTTCGGGAACTGGTCAAAGTCCTGGCGATGGAATTCCAAACGAGAATCGAAATGCGGCAAATCGGCGTGCGGGACGAGGCAAAATTGCTGGCCGATTATGGCGATTGCGGTAAGGAAGTCTGCTGCAATACGTATTTGACGATTATGCCTCCCGTTTCAATGCGGATGGCAAAGTTGCAGAAAGCGACGCTGGATCCGTCGAAAATTTCCGGTCGATGCGGACGGTTGAAATGTTGTCTGCGTTACGAATATCCGGTGTATGAGGAATTTCTGTCGGAACTTCCCTCGATTGGTTCGCGAGTCCGCCACGAAGGGAATGTCGCGCGTGTGGTAGGATGGGAGATTCTGGCACGCCAGGTTTATATCGAAGGGGACGATCGGATTCGGAAATTGGTTTCCGTGGAAGATATTCAGGTACTGGAGAAAAAGAAATATCCTTTGCCGAAAGATGGAAAAGAGGAAGAATAGGGGGATTTTTTCGACAAAAGAAAGCTCCCTTTGACGCATGATGGAATATTTTTGTGAAAAAACTGAGAAAATGTGGGAGTCGGGCGGTTGTAAAAGAATCAAAAATGGTTTATACTGGATTTCCATCGTTTTGAAATAGGAAAGTTCCTTATCCATGGTGGAGACCCCACCAGGAAAGTATTTTCCAGAAAAAACAGTTATCCTATAAGCAGACCAAGCAATGCGTTTTATACTGATTGACAAGATCGTTGAGTTGAATCCTGGTGAATCCATTGTCACGACGAAAAATCTGACGGTTGCCGAGGAGTATTTGGCCGACCATTTTCCTGGCTTTGCCGTCATGCCGGGAGTATTGATGCTGGAAGCCATGACCCAGTCGGCGGCATGGTTGATTCGCGTGACGGACGATTTTGCCGACAGTATTATATCGCTCCAGGAAGCACGGAATGTGAAGTACAATCATTTTGTACAGCCTGGGGAGACGTTGACGTTGCGAATTACGATTTTGGATCGAAAACCTGGTCAAACCAAAGTGAAGGCGGAAGGTTTGCTTGGCGAGAAAACCGCACTTTCCGCGCGTCTGGTACTGCACCATCATAACATCAAGGATATTTATCCCTCGATGGGTTGGAAAGATCAGGAGATGGTGGTGGAATTGAAACGGATATATTCCCTGCTTCGCCAATAGAGTAATTTTGGAAGATTGCTATTGTAAAAAGTTGGAAAATAGTTTATGAAGTCGCTGAGAATTTATTGAGAATGAATTCTTCAAGAGGATTTTCAGTAGTTTTAAATAGGTTGTAATTGGAGACCCAATATGGCAGTTGATGCAATTGATCCGAACGTTTTTGAGAAGGTGAAAGCGACGCTGGTGGATGCGTTAGGCGTGGACGACGATGAAGTGACCGAAGAATCGACTCTTGTAGGCGATTTGGGAGCGGAATCGATTGACTTTTTGGATATTGTATTCCGTCTTGAAAAGACTTTTGGTATAAAAGTGGAACGAGGCGAATTGTTCCCGGAAGATATTCTGACAAACGCACAATACGTGCAGAACAATCGTATCAATGAAGAAGGTCTTGCTGAATTGCGTTCGCGTTTGCCGTTTATCGACCTGTCGGAATTTGAGAAGAATCCGGTGGTTCAGGAATTTGCCAGCCGTATGACGGTTGCGGACATGTGTCGGTTTGTTCAGTACAAATTGGCGAAGTCCCAGGCTTGATTTTTCTGGAAGGAGTTTCAGGCAGGAAAGCGTGTCTTTTTTGCCTGATGGTTTTTTGGCAGTCCCTTTCCTGGTTGGGCGGGAAGTGGGGAAGGTATGGGCATTGGGTTATGGGGAATAGGTATCGATAATTCGTAAAAGCAGGGTTGGTGGACCTGAGAAGACAATCTTAAGGTAAAGAAGGCAGAAGATGCGTTGGTATTGGATTGATCGTTATACGGAATTTGTTCGTGGCAAACGTGCAAAAGCCATCAAGAATATTAGTCTTGCGGAAGAACATTTACACGATCATTTTAAGTATTTTCCAGTCATGCCTCATTCCCTGGTGGTGGAAGGGGTTGCGCAGACGGGTGGATTGCTTATCAGCGAGTATAATCAATGTCGGGAACAGGTGGTTTTGGCGAAGATCGTAAAAGCGATTTTTTACTGTGAGGCCTATCCTGGCGATCAGTTGACCTATACGGTGTATGTGGACAACATTAATGAAAAAGGAGCCTCCATTACGGCAACGAGTCACAAAGGGGACGTGCTGCATGCGGAATTTGAGATGATGTTTGCGCATCTGGACCCCGCGGATTGGAATAAGGAATTGTTCACGGTCAGGGAATATCGACACTTGCTTCATAGTTTTCACGTTTATGAGGTGGGTGTCAACGAAGATGGTACACCACTGTCGGAACCGGAATGTTTTCGGCGGTTGGACGAAGCGTAGAACCTTGTTCCGTAGTGGAATTTTCGGAAAAGCAGAAAGATTTTATTCGACAGGATGATTCGGAGGAAAACGTCATGAAACGACGTGTAGTGGTGACAGGACTGGGTTGTGTGACTCCGTTGGGTTCGGAAGTCAATGAGGTATGGCGTCGATTATTAGCAGGGGAATCTGCCGTAGATTATATCACTCGTTTCGATGCGTCCAGTTTTCCCACGAAAATAGCGGCTGAGGTGAAGCACTGGGACGTTTCGGATGTGGGGGAAGACCCGGAGCGTTGGAAGAATCAAGGGTTGCAGACGCAATTTGCGATCGGTGCGGGAAAAAAAGCGGTACGGGACGCGGGGATCATGGACCTTTCCTTTGATCCGCGGCGATTTGGCATTTATACGGGGAGTGGCGAGGGACAGCAGGATTTTGCCCGTTTTGCGCGGATGATGGTGGCGGGGGTCAAGAAAGGGGTTGCGGAAGGGGGGGAATTCAGTACGTTGGAATTTATCCGAGATGGTTTGACGGATTATAACCCCGAAGCGGAACTGGAGCAGGAACCGAACATGCCGGCGGCGCATCTGGCGGCAATGTTTAATGCCCAAGGGCCGAATTCCAACTGTTTGACGGCCTGTGCGGCCAGTGTTCAGGCAGTGGGGGAGGCGACGGAAATCATTCGCCGTGGTGAGTGCGACATCATGCTTTCGGGCGGAACGCACAGCATGATTCATCCCATGGGCGTGATGGGGTTCAACCTTCTGACGGCATTGAGTACCAACAACGCGGATCCTCATGCGGCAAGCCGTCCGTTCGACCGACTGCGAGACGGATTTGTGTTGGGAGAAGGCTCGGTCATGTGTGTTCTGGAAGAGTACGAACATGCCAAAAAACGTGGCGCGAAGATTTACGGCGAAGTGGCAGGCTATGGCTCTACCGCCGACGCGTTCCGAATTACCGATACGCACCCTGAAGGACGTGGGGCAATTTCGTGTATCCAGATGGCGTTGGCCGACGCGGGTTGTAATTTGGAGGAAGTGGATTACATCAACGCTCACGGTACGAGTACCACGGTGAATGACAAGGTGGAAACGCTGGCAATCAAACAGGTTTTCGGCGAGCGGGCTTACAAGATTCCGATTTCCAGCACGAAAAGTATGATTGGTCACATGATTGCCGCAGCTGGGGCGAGTGAGATGATGTATTGTCTCCTGGCGATGCGGGATAACATTGTTCCTCCGACGATCAATTACGAGAATCCCGATCCGCTTTGCGATTTGGACTACGTTCCCAACGTGGCACGGGAAGTGAAGTGTGACTGTTGCCTCACAAACAGTTTCGGATTTGGCGGCCAGAACGTTTCCATTTTGGTGAAGAAGGTTTAGGAAGTATCTGAAACCTCCCTACCGAACAAGCCGGTTTTTTCCGGCTTTTTTTGTGTTTGGAACGGGAGGATACCGTGTTCGTCAAGGGGTGATTCTTCCGAAGGGGAAAATTACGTTGAGGATGGTGGTTTTATTATCATTTGCGACCATCTTCTCTGCTTGCAAGCAAAAAATTAGGGAAAAAATTCTCCACCAAATTTGGCATTTTGAAAACATCGGCGGAGATGCAGGAATGTTTCCGCAGAGGATGGTGAGGGAAATAAAATCATCCGCGGATAAAAAAAGAAGTGTGGGAAAACGAATTTTTAAGAAGGAATTTAGGAAAGTTTTTTGGATAAATTCAGAAATTTCACCATTTTCAACGTTAAGAATTGCCTGCGGAGGACGTGGAAGAGACAGGTATCTCTGTTTACACTTTTTTCTCGGCGGATAGATGAAATGGGATTATCACCGAGATAAAGTAAGAAGAATAAAAAGGAGAGAATATTTTTTAGAAGCACTCTCGAAAACCCGTTTACAAGTTGGTGTAAACGGGTTGGGAATTGGGGGATAACTTTTTTCAGAGTAGGTTCAATCCGCGGGAGTGTAGTGATAAAAGTCGGGACAGCCAAATAAGAAAGCGTCGTCGTATCCGCCTTCAACGGAAGGGACTCTTGCCCCCAGGCGTAAAATCGCGACGGGGCGACCTAATGTTTTGGCGACAGCAAGGGGATCCGCTTCACGTGGGACATCGAAACAACCCTGGCCGGATTCCGCGGTTTCGACGATCGGGAGTGCCGTTTGGGGGTCTTCCACATAAATCACCCGCGTGATGAATTTTCCCTGGATGGCAGCTTGGAGGTCTGTCTGGGAAATTTCTATCAGGATGGGAAATTTCAACTCCTGATTCATGGGTGGAAACGTGCGATCGAGCAATTCGACGGTTGGGAAAAGTTCCACTCCCGGATGAAGTGGAATGCCCGTAATCCGAAAACGGTAGGGGGTAAACAGTTTCAGCCCGAAAATTTGTGGCATCGGCATAGGTTCCAGAAACTGACCTTCCGTGGCGGGAGCAATGCAAACTTCCGGGGAGGATTGGATTTTTACGGCCTGAAAAAAGGAGGAATGAGCATTCGGTTCTTGCGAAAAGGCAAACACACTCATACCCATACCGAAAAGAATGGCCTGGCATACGATTGGGAGTCTCTTTAACTGGAAACGTTTCATCGTCGAATCCTTCTGGAGCAGGCGAATGGGAAAGGAACCCCAGTCGGGCGTCATGCACTTGTCTGGGGTTCGCGTGAAATACGGATACGGAATTTACAGTATCGACTTTCGAGTGGGATAACCTGCCGCGGCTTTTTTGGTTTCCTGAGGCAGAGCGACCGGGCCGGGATAACCTTGCGGGGTTTCCGTAATCGGCGTTCCAAACGCGGGGGCGTTCACTCCTGAAATATAATTCGACGGTGTGGTAGGAGCCACGGCTGGAGTGGGAGCCACCATGCCATTGGCATCCATGACGATTCCACCTTCCATTTCTGCCGGATCCACCGTTTTATTACCCAGACGGATGATTCCCAGAATCGCTCCTCGGCGGTCCGCTTCCGCAATCGGGTCCACGCCAGGATCCAAGCGGGTACTGACAATCGTGTCGGGAGTTCCCACCGCCAACGCCAATTCCTGAAATTCCGGGTCGGGCAGGTAAATCACTTTGGTAACGAAATTACCACTGCGAACCTGCATAATATCTTCTTCCGTAAAATTGACCGGAACCATGCTGTGCGCCAAAAACGCCTGCGTTCGCGGCATGGCAGGAGCAACTTCCAGCGTCGGATACAATTCCAGACCGGGATGACCTGGAATATCGGTCAATTTCAGACGATAGATGCCGCCTTGTGGGAAATTCTGGCGTCCCGGACAAACCATCGGTTCCGAATCGAACATCCCTTGAGCCGTCACATCCCAGCGAATCGTAGCACCGGAAGGCCCCACGAAAGCGATCTGAGAGGTTTTTGGGACAGTGGGTTGCTGCATACCAACTCCTGCGCCATACGCCTGATTCGGACTCCCCTGAACCACACCGGGGCCTGGGCCTGGAACCCCCGCGGTATGTGGACCGGCAAAATCGTAACTTCCCTGACTGTAGGGACCCAATGCCTGTTCCTTACAACCCACCAGGATTGCAACGACACAGAAACTTAAAAACATTGTAAAACAGGTTCTCATTTCGTCCCCCTATCTGACTCCTTCCACTATGTCTACTTCCTTGGATATTTTTTCGTTTTTCCGAAAAAATCGAATTTTACGCCTCGTTTCGACTGGAC